>JBFFNY010000049.1:0-8755 GCA_041562955.1 Desulfurivibrionaceae bacterium
GGACCAGCGCTCAGGCAGACTCACAACAGGCATGATACAGGACATCCTGACCAAATCACCAAGCCATCCCCATGGCATCAAGGTCCGCCTGGAAAGCGGCGAGGTCGGCCGGGTCAAACAGCTTATCAAGGGGTAAGGGAGACAACCCGAACAGGATCAACACGAGGATTGTGTCGCAAATCCCGAAACGTTACCGGGTTCAGTCCGCAGGCTCCTCCTCCCCCATGGCGATGCCCTGCAGCAGCCGTCCCAGGATGTCGGCTCCGGTCAACACCCGTTTCTTGACGCCCCAGAGCAAAATAATATCCGAATCAACCACATCATCGCCCAGACTTTGCGGCTGAACCCTCAGCTTACTGATCACCTCCTCCAGGGAGGTGTGCGGATCACTGACCACAATGGGGCGATGGCAGAAATGCAGGGGATTGAAGGTTGCACCGCCAAACAGCGCCTCGCGTAAAAAACCATCTGCATCAATGGCAAGTCTGGCCTCACCCTGCTCGTCAGTGAGTACCACCCAGGCCCTGCCTGAGGCCTGAATCTGACGGAGGAAGGGGTCATCAACCTGACGGTTAAAGGATGGAAAGATGGGCCGGTTCCCCTTGAATTTAAGGCTGATAATACTCTCAGGGTCGACCCGCTCCCCCTCGTCAATCATCGTCCGATCATCCAGAGCAAGAAAATTAAGGGCCCCCTGCCCCTCCATGGCACTGATATCACTCTCTTCCGCCAGAATATGGAGATGAAGCATTTCCTCCATATCCCGTTCCTGAAAATACTTGAGCCCCTCCGCTCCCAGCCACACATCCAGGAGCAGGGCCACCGGTTTGGCCACGGGATAGAGGAGAATCTGATAAAACTTGAGAACCGGCGTTAGACCAGCCGCAATCCTCATGGCGTTGCGGGAGAAATAGGCCTGGGGCAGGATCTCGCCAACAATGGTGATAAACACCGTGGAAAAGAGAAAGGCCGAGACCCCGGCGAAGACCGAGCTTGAAAGCAGGGTGAGTAGCACGTTGATGCCGACATTACCCCAGAGAATCGTGGTCAGAAGAAAATTGGAGTCATTGCGCAGGGCCAGAATCCTGGCGGCATCCTTGTTGTCGTTGGCCACCTCAACCTTCAGACGCATTTTGCTGACACTGAAGAAGGCGAGGTTCAGTCCTGAAAACATTGCCGATTGCGAGACACAAAACAGTATCCCCGCCCAGATTATCACATCATCCATCCCTACCTGACCTCACCCTATAAGACTGACCATGGCTGCGGACCGTATCCAAGCCATACCAGAACTTATTTATATTTTTTCACCAACCAGCCAAAACGCTCAAGACATCACATACCATATAGATACTGATCCATCTCTTGTTTTGCGATAGACATCACCCGGACCAATGAGTAATATAATCCACAAGTTTTATTCTTACCGTACCATTTCCCAAAGGTTGCCATGGTAGATTTTCTCAAGATCCGTTCCAACAAGTCCGGTCTGCCGCCCGGTTCTGCGGTATATGTAGGCAAAGAACGGGCTCACACCGTGGAGATCCGGATTCTTAATTATGACGGGGAGAATCTGTCTGACTCATCGGAACTCAACCCTGAGGAGGTCCAGAATCTGCTCACCTCCTCCTCGACCAGTTGGCTCAACCTTGATGGTCTGCATGAGGTATCCGTGGTGGAGCAGGTGGGGGAGCAATTCGGCCTTCACCCGCTCACCATTGAGGATATCGTCAACACCACCCAGCGCCCCAAGATAGATATCTTTGATGATTATGTCTACCTTGTCGTCAAAATGCCCTTTTATCATAATAAATTAAACACGATTGAGATGGAACAGGTCAGCTTTGTGCTCAAGGAACATGTGCTCCTCACCTTTCAGGAGAAGGGAGGGGACGTCTTTGACGGGGTGCGCAAAAGAATCTCGAACAATAAAGGGAGGATCAGAAAGCTGGGCGGGGATTATCTCACCTATACCCTGCTTGATGCCATTATCGACAGCTATTTCGGGATTCTGGATAAGGTCGGTGAATATGTCGAGACCCTTGAACTGGAATTGGTCGAAAACCCGTTGCCTGCCACCCTCCATAAAATCCATAACCTGAAACGGGAGATGATCCTCTTGCGCAAGTCGGTCTGGCCCCTGCGCGAGGTGACAAGCAGTCTTCAGCGTGACGAAATCCCCTTTATCTCCGAAGGGACAATCCCCTTTCTCAAGGATCTGTATGATCACGTGATCCAGGTTCTGGATACCGTGGAGACCTTCCGGGACATCATCTCCGGTATGCTTGATATCTACCTCTCCTCCATGAGCAATAAGATGAACGAGGTGATGAAGGTGCTCACCATCTTTGCGGCCCTCTTCATCCCCCTCACCTTTATTGCCGGGGTGTACGGCATGAATTTCAACCCTGACAAAAGCCCCTTCAATATGCCGGAGCTGAACTGGGTCTACGGCTACCCCTTTGCCCTCGGCCTGATGACGGCCGTTGCGGTCGCCATGCTGTTTTATTTCAAAAAGAAACACTGGTTCTAAGCCGCATTCAACACCGGACAAAACCTCCACAATTGGGTAACAAGGAATCAGACTGAGCCGGACACACCCTTGTCCTGTTCAACCTCCAGACTTGTTTGTTGCGCACTCGCCCGCAGCATCTCAACCTGCACGGGTGATGCGATATCCAGATGCACATCCCGCTGGGGAAAGGCAATAACCAGGCCGGCTTCGTGGAACATGTCATCGATGATGAAGCGGAGATCACTCTCGATACGCTTCTTGTCATTGATGAGCTGAACCGTGATCCAGAAATAGATGGTGAAGACCAGGGAGTTATCACCGAAATCATTGAAGAACACATAGGGGTTCGGAGACTCCAGGGTTTCCTCATGGGTGCGCACCGCCAGAAGAAGCAGTTTTCGCACCTCCTGAATGGGAGAGCCATACACCACCCCCACCGTCACATCACCCCGAATGATCTTGTCGCTATGGGTCCAGTTAATGATATTGTTCTCAAGAAAATAACTGTTCGGCACCAGGACATGGATATTGGCAAAGGTGCGCACCCGGGTGGAGCGGGCGCCGATATCTTCAATCTTGCCAACAATATCCGCCATCTGAATCAGATCCCCCACCTTCACCGGCTGCTCGGCCATGAGAATAAAGCCGCTGATGAAATTACTGATGATCTTCTGGCCACCGAAACCAACGCCGATGGCCAGGGCACCACCAAGAAAGGCAAAGGCGGTCAGGGGAATATTCACCACCTTCATGGAGACCAGAACAACAATACATAGAATCAGGTAGTAGAGGAGTTTCTCCGTAATGGCGGAACTACTCTCGCTTAACCGGGTGCGGGGCAGAACATGATGCTGGACAGCACGGGCAAAATAGCCGGCCAGAACAATGCCGAAGATCAGGAGAAACAGGGCGATACCGATCTTACCCACGGTCACACTCTGATCATCAACAACCATGAGTTCAAACTTCCAGCCGGCCTTGATATTGGCCCCCAGGGCGGCCAGCTTTTCTTCAAAAATATTTTCCGCCAACACCTCACTCACCTCATCCACAAATCGTGAAGACATCTGACTGCTGACATTCAAGGTCGTCAGATAGGCCATGGATGATTCCGAGAGTTTTTTTAAGGCCTCGAGCTGGTCCCTGACATTCCCCTTCACCTCCCAGCTCATATCCTCCTGAGCCAGCTGTTTTTCCACCAGACTGATGCGGATATGCAGGCTGCCCTGCTGGCTCTGCTCCAGGGCCAGGGCCTGCTGCAGTCTTTCCACCCGGGAGACCGCACCCTTCTGCCACATTTTCAGATCACTACCCTTCGCCCCCCCCCGGAGCAATTCATACCGCTGCTGCCACACCTCCTTCTGGTCATTGAGGAGTTGCTGCAGCCCTTCATTCTGCTCCAGACCACGTTGACCGGCCTGGCGCCAGGCCTCCAGCGCCTCCAACTCGGCCTTGGCCTGAACCTTCTCATTCTCGTCACTTATTTTTTCATATTTCTTTTGGGACCTGAGCAGGGCGATTTCTGTCTTCTGTAATTTTTTGAGCAGTTCATCGGATGTTTTTTGCAGCTCCGCCTTCTTCTCCTCAATCTGGAGCAGCTGTTTCTCCAGGTCTTCGGCATCAAAATGGAGATTGGTGCGGATGTGACTCACCCGCTCCTGGGCCACCAATATTTTTATCTCTGCAATTTCAAGTTTAGTAAGTCCGTTTTTATACGCCAGCTCCCCATACCGTAATCCGGCACGGGCCAGAGCAACCTCAACCTGCCCCAGGGCAAGTTTACCCTGCCGGGCCGCAACAGCCACTCCGTTTTCTTTAGCCGCGGCAGACTCAGTCTTGAGTTCCCGGAGTTGAAACTCAGCCTCTTTCAACCGTTGCCGGGCGTTCTTGAGAATCTTCTCTGAGAGGGCGATAGACATCTGAGCGGTCTCTTTCCGGCTCAGACTTTCGCCTAAAGAGGCTACGGCATCGTCATAGATTTTCAGGGAATAGGGTGGCAGCTGAGGAATCTCAAAGGCCTTGCCTGTTGACACCTCCTGCTCCAGCACATTCTTCTCCCCGGACAGGACCTCAGCCTTTTTTAAGGCCAGGAGCTGACGGTTATAAAAGGACAAGGTCTCCTGGGCCTTCTCGGTTCGTTCCTTGAGCTGGGCAAGACTCAGCCCCATCGACACCGCCGTCTTTTCATTCTCCGCCTCTTGAAAGGACTTCAATTTTCCCAGAATAACTTCAATATCCGCATTGATTTCAGCCTCCGTCACCTGTGCAGGAGCGGTCTCCCCCGGTTTTTCCGAAGAGGGCATCCCAACCGGTTCAACACTGAACCCCGGCGCAGAAAAGAAAAGAACAAGAATGAACAGCAGGGGAAACGATAGGGCATGATTTCTCAGTAACATTGGCGAACCTTGGCCGACCACGGCCATTTTAAGTGATCAGGAGAGATCTCTGTCTTTTTCTAAACTCATTTCCCGCCGTTTGCGCACCATGTAGTACAGCACCGGCACGGCCATGCGGCTGATGAGCAGGGAGGCGATTTCACCAAACATCAGGGACAGGGCCAAACCCTGAAAAATCGGGTCGGCAAGGATGACCGACGCGCCCACCACCACGGCCAGGGCCGTGAGAAGCATGGGCCGGAAACGGATGGCCCCGGCCTCCACCACCGCCTCAGCCAAAGGCAGACCGTGGCTGATCCGCAGCTCGATGAAGTCCACCAGAATAATGGAGTTGCGCACCACGATGCCGGCCCCCGCCATGAAGCCGATCATGGAGGTGGCGGTGAAAAAGGCACCGAACCCCCAGTGGGCCGGCAGGATGCCGATGAGTGAAAAGGGAATGGCCGCCATCACCACCAGGGGCACAATATAATCCTTGAACCAGCCCACCATCAGCATATAGATCAGAATCATCACGACACAGAAGGCCAGACCGAGATCACGGAACACCTCCAGGGTGATGTGCCATTCCCCATCCCACTTGATTGCAGGCTCCACCTCGGTAAAGGGCTGCTGCAGGTTGTAAATGGCTATATCCTTATGGGCCATGCCGAATTCCTGCCCGTTCAGGCCACCAATTTTTTTATTCATGGCGAAGATCGCGTAGGCCGGGCTTTCCGTCACCCCGGCGACATCACCGGTGACATAGATAACCGGTTTCAGGTTTTTCCGGTAGATGGGCTGGTCCACCGGAACCTCACTGACCCGGACCAGTTCCCCCAGAGGAATCAGGGGTCCCTCCGGATTGTGCTGGGAGTGAACCCGGATGTTCAGAATATCCGCCACCCTGGCCCGCTGTCCCTTCGGCAGCTGGAGGATGATATTGACATCCTCCTTATCATTGGGTTGATGGAGCAGATCAACCACCAGACCACGGGTCGCGATCTCCACCGTTCTGACAATCTCAGCGGAGGACACCCCGTTTAAGGCCGCCTTTTCCTTGTCCACCGTGAAGACCACCTTGCTGCGCTCCGTCTCACGGTACCAGTCCACATCCACCACGCCTTCGGTGGAGTGAAAGATTTCCTTGACCGCGGCGGCAAGCTTCAAACGCGCCGCATCCGTGGGCCCGTAAATTTCGGCAACCAGGGTCTGCAGAACCGGAGGACCGGGCGGCACCTCGGCGACCGCCGCGACCGCACCGTATTTTTCAGCAATGGCCGCGACCAGGGGGCGGACCCGCTTGGCAATATCATGGCTCTGCAGCCTGCGCTCGCCCTTGGGCAGCAGGTTGATCTGAATATCGGCCATATGGGGTGCGCGACGCAGATAATAATGGCGGACCAGACCATTGAAATTATAGGGGGAGGCGGTCCCGGCATAGATCTGATAATTGACCACCTCGGGCTCGTTGCCGATCTCGGCGGCCATCTCCCGGGCCACCCGGGTGGTGTGCTCCAGGGTGGATCCTTCCGGCATGTCGAGAATAACCTGAAACTCGCTCTTGTTGTCAAAGGGCAGCATCTTCACCTTGACCTTGCCGAAATAGACGAGGGAACAGGAGCCGAGGAGCAGCCCGGTGATGACCAGAAAGAAGAGGAGCCTCGCGCCGGCTCCGCCAAGAAGCGGATCCATGATCCGGTGGTAGATCCGGGTAAAGAAGTCGTCGGGGGCGTGATCATGGTCGGATTCCCCTTCCGGAAGCTCAGCGCCTTCAGCCGGAGAACCTTTTTTCCTCAGGACCCGGATGGCCGCCCAGGGGGTGACCGAAAAGGCGATCAGCAGTGAAAAAAGCATGGCCGCCGACGAACCGACAGGAATCGGTCGCATATAGGGCCCCATGAGTCCGCCGACAAAGGCCATGGGCAGAATGGCGGCAATCACCGCCCAGGTGGCGAGGACCGTGGGATTGCCCACCTCAATCACCGCATCAAGGGCCATGTCGGAAAGACCCCGGTCACGGTTCTCGGGCAAACGGATATGGCGGACAATATTCTCCACCACCACAATGGCATCGTCCACCAGAATGCCGATGGAAAAAATCAGGGCAAAGAGGGTAATCCGGTTGAGGGTATAGCCGTAGAGATAGAAGAGGAGCAGGGTCAGGGCCAGGGTCGACGGGATGGCCAGAATAACAATAATGGACTCGCGCCAACCCAGAAAAAAAAGAATCAGCAGGGTCACGCCAAAAACGGCGATACCCATGTGAAGCAAGAGTTCATTGGATTTTTCCGCCGCAGTCTCCCCATAATTCCGGGTGACGGTCACCGTAACCTCTGCCGGAATGAGCGTGCCTTGCAGGGATTCGATTTTAGCGAGGACCGTATCCACCACATGCACCGCATTGGCACCCGGTCTTTTGGCCAGGGACAGGGTGACCGCGGCCTCTTCGGGCTGATTCTTGCCCTGGCCGAAAAGGACATAGGAGTCCGGCTCCTCAGGCCCGTCCACGACGGTTGCCACATCGTCAAGATAGACGGGGTGTCCCTGATGGACCCCCACCACAATCCGGCCAAGCTCAGCGGCGGAATCGAGGAAACCGCCGGTCTGGAGGAGCAGTTCCCGGTCCAGGGACTGGAGCGTGCCGGAATAGCTCTGACGATTGGCCTGCTGCAGCAGGGGGGGAAGGTCACTCACCGCCAGCTGCCGGGAGGCGAGACGAACCGGATCAAGCAGAACCCGGACCTGCCGGCTGGTCCCGCCGATGACCTTGGTCTCGGCCACGGCGTGAATGCTTTTGACAACATCCTCCACCTGGGCGGCCAACCGGCGCAGGGTGTAATGATCGTAATAGGAACTGTGCAGGGTCACCGCCAGGATCGGCACATCATCAATGGTATGGGGCTTGACCAGAGGAGATGAAACACCCTTGGGGATCCGGTCAAAATTGGTGGCCAGCTTCTGATTGAGCCGGACAATGGCGTCCTCGAGATTCTCCCCCACAAAGAAGCGGGCGACCAGCAGACACTGGCCCGGCATGGAGGTTGAATAGAGATACTCCACCCCCGGCACCTCGTAGAGCAGCTTTTCCATGGGGATGGAGACCCGCTCCTCCACCTCCTTTGCCGATGCCCCGGGCATGGCGACCATGACATCGATCATGGGCACCTTGATCTGGGGTTCCTCCTCCCTGGGCAGCATGACCACGGCCATGAGTCCGAGCAGAAACGAGGCGATAACCACCACCGGGGTCAGCTTGGAATCGATAAAAAAAGAGGCGAACCGGCCGGCAAACCCCTTTGGCGTTGTCTGGGAATGGTGTTCCATACTATTTCGGCTCCACCAGAACAGGCTGCCTGTCCTGCAAGTGCTCGACGCCCTCAACCACCACCATTTCTCCGGAGGTCAGGCCGCTCAGGATCTCAATCCGACCGCCATGCTCCTCTCCGGTGCGGATCAGCCGCAGCACGGCCCTGCCATCCTCCACCACAAAGATCCGCTCCATCTGCCCGATCCGGGTCACGGCACCAGGCGGCACCATGAGACCGGGGGAGTCGTCGCCGGGAATCCCCACCCGGGCATACTGCCCGGCCCGGACCCGGTCGGTATCGGTGATGCCGATCTTCAGGAGGAAGGTGCGGGATGCGGAGTCTGCCGCCCGCGCCATTTCTGCAACCACACCACGTGTCGTAAACGCGGCGGCGGGAATCATCAATGGCAGGCTGTCGCCGACCTTGATCTGCTGGGCCATGGCTTCCGGCACACTGGCCACCACCTGCAGCTGTTCATTATTCTCCAGGACAAGCAGCGCCATGCCCATCATGGCCATGTCTCCCACCTTGGCCGTTTTCCGGGTGATCTGGCC
>JBFFNY010000050.1:0-8752 GCA_041562955.1 Desulfurivibrionaceae bacterium
ACACCACCTTCACTGGCCAAGGCGCCTAAATCATACTCTTTCACAGCTTTATCAAGAAGATCACGCATATTGCCGACATTAGACCGGCTCACTTCCCAGTCCAAGGTCATTAAGGCTTGATCCAATTTTGCCAACGTCTCTTGTTTATCGGCTACAGGAGTTGGCGATGCGGCCTTCGGTGCTGGCGTTGCCGCAACTTTTGAATCAGCAGGAACGTCCTCGTTGAGTGGAAGCGTTGACTCACCAACCACTCGCACTTCATTGGTTGCCGGGTCAATTTCAATCTTCCGAACAGGATTAAACAAATCATCCACAGCATTGGCAATTTTCGCGCTAAATTCATCTTGAGTATTATCAGCTTCGCCCATTCCCTCTCACTCCTTCTTATGACACTCCGACACAACCAGCATCTGGCTTTAAGTGTTTAGAGTCTCTATCATATCGGAAAGGCACCTTGAACAAGGCACCCTAAATTCCAGTTGACAGTATCTAGCCGTTAAACAAATGTTTATTGGCAACATAATTAACCGTTCTTTTACTGATTTCCTTTAATGTCTCAAAAACACCATCACCCTTCGTGGCTATCGCCTCAAAACCAGGGACTTGATATTCCCGGTTCAAATCATACTCGAGCTCTTCCACCGTTAACGTCGGAACAGGTGTATTGACCAGATCCCGTTTATTGTATTGAAGAACCAATGGCATTTCAGCAAGATCAAGTCCATGATCCGCAACATTTCGCTTCAAATCATTTAAACTTTCAATATTCCGTTCCTGACGCACCTTCAACGGATCCGCTACAAAAACAAGACCATCAACACCTTTAAGCACTAATTTCCGAGTGGCTTCATACATAACCTGCCCTGGAACCGTGTACAGCTGAATACGAATATCAAAGCCGCTGATCTTTCCCAAATTAAGGGGCAGAAGATCAAAAAACAAGGTCCGGTCACCCTTTGTATCAATGGTGAGCATCTTGCCTCGATCATTATCGCTCATGGCATTATAGATATAGAGGAGGTTGGTTGTTTTACCACATCGTCCGGCACCATAATAAACGATCTTACAGTGCACTTCTTTTTTACCAAGATCAATTAAGGCCATATTTACCCTTCAAATATTTTTTGGATCAACACAGCGAGCTCTTCCACTCTTACACGGACAAGCCCCAAAGAAACATCATCACCAAATATCGACACCAAAATCATTTCGCCGCTGAGACGTGCAAAGTGGATATTAGCCTTCTCCCCTTTATGATACAGCAAGGAAAAATCATTCTCGCCAATCAGCTTTGCAATTTGGGATGTTGCCCCAAAATTTGCAGCTGTAAGTGCGGCGAGGGAAATCGCATCCAGACCATTGGTGTCTTCCCCGCAATGAGCCAAAATATTACCAGCACCGTCAATGACCAGCACTGTTTGGACATTATCATTAATCAATTTTTCATTAATGACGTCTTTTACCTGCGAAACTATCTCCGCAGTTAAGATTGTATCAGCCACAAGCCACCCCCCACGTCTTCTTTATCGAATATATCATTACCCTACTCCTCACTTTCTCAAACTATTTTCTAAGCAATATCCCGACTAATAACCCAAACATCAGGACATTAGCTCACCCCGACAACAACCATACACTAAACTTAGTCCAACTTCAGAAAAACAAAAGCTGTTTTTCAAACTGCCCCTGACCATTGTCAAGAAGGGACAGGGGTTCAATATTATTCCGCCGCGCACGGTGTTAAATCTCCAGAAAAAGTCATCCGAACAACCACACCCTGTTTCAGCCCTTCTCTTCCTGCAGCATCGCCACTATTCTTTTTTCTAAATCCCGCCTTTTCCGCATCGCTGCCTTTACACGAACCAACAAGTCAAAAGACGAAATTGGCTTCACCATAAAATCCCACCCCCCGGCTTCAAAGGCTTCCGCCATTACACTTTCTTCACTCTGAGCCGTTAAAAAGATAACAGGGATCATGGCAACATGCCCCATCTCTGTCATCTGTCGGCAGACATCCAAGCCGTTTATACCAGGCAGCACAATATCCATCAGGACAAGATCTAAGCCGCATTCGTGGCGCGGTTTCATTTCACATTCAACAAGAATATCGAGGGCATCCTCACCAGAGGCAACAGTGACAACGTCCTCATAACCTGCATTTGAAAGCATCATGTAGAGGAGACTGGAAATCGTTTCGGAATCTTCAACAATCAGGATGCTCATAAAATAAAAACCAGAAAAAACAACTGCTGAGAGATCATATGACAACAACGTACACATCACAAAGAAGAAAAAGGATGGACACTACTTCGATACCAACTTATACCAGCACTGTCAACACCCTTCTCTCCCTTGTTTTTATTGAGGTTTTCATTCCTTTTTTCGAGTATATTTATTCTCTATTTTTTTCAATGAGAACAACCACTGGAAACCACCATGCACACCCCCATTATCGGCACCTTAGGCTTCATACTCTCTCCGGACAAAAAAAAGGTACTACTCGTCCACCGTCAGGGGAGGGAAGATGACCACCATGTTGGGAAATTCAATGGATTGGGCGGCAAAATGCAGCCGGGAGAAAGTGTCAGCCAATGCATGGAACGGGAAATCCACGAAGAAGCCGGCCTCATCTGCACATCCATGTCGCTGAGAGGCACTATCAGCTGGACCGACTTTGGTCCCAAGGGTGAAGACTGGCTCGGTTTTATTTTTCTCATAACCACCTTTTCCGGCATACCCAAGAGAATAAATGAAGAAGGCCGATTGGACTGGTATCCCTTGGAGGATTTAGACACCTTACCCATGTGGCCCGGAGATCGACATTTCCTCCCTCTTGTTTTCGATGATGACCCGCGAATTTTCCATGGGGTAATGCCCTACAAGAATGGCCACCCCTTACGCTGGGATTACCAAAGGTTCTGATACTACCCCTATCTATCCGAGACAACAGGAAGTTTCCTTGACGAAGAGCGACCAAACCTATTAAGTAAAAGGCGCATCCGAGAATCCTCCGGTGCAGCCACGACAACACAGATCAACTCAACATACATGTTACAATGCCCCTAACCACCCTAAATGCTGTTCTCGACCAATCATGCACTACCTATAACGACTTTCCATTCTCGGGGTTTGCCCTTGACCAGCCGATGACATACCGCCAGATGCAGGAGCGCGTGCTGGCGCTGGCCCATATTCTGCACCACAAAGGCGTGAAGAAAGGCGATAAGATTTGCATCCTTGCCGAGAATTCTCCTAACTGGGGCGTTGCCTATTTTGCCATTATCAGAATTGGAGCCATTGCCATTCCTATTCTTCCTGATTTTCCCAATGCTGATGTCCGGCATATATTAAACGAGTCTAAATGCCGAATTATTTTCACCACCAGCCGCCATATTGAAAAAACATTTGAACTGGACAAAGGGAGATTAAAACTGATCATCACCCTCGACAACTCCGAGGAACCAGCATCACCCTATACCGTTGCTCCACTCGCCTCATTACTTGAACACACACTCCCCCTCACCAGTAAAGATTTAGACAAACTTACAAAACTGGGGCAGAAAACAGACCCAGACGATCTGGCTTCGATCATTTACACATCAGGAACCTCAGGTCATTCCAAAGCCGTCATGTTATCCCATGCCAACTTTTGTGCAAATCTCATGTCCGTCGCAATTCTTTTAAAACAGGTTGACTCAGGTATAACCTTTCTTTCCATCCTCCCCATGAGCCACACCTATGAATTCACCGTCGGCTTCCTGGTCCCCCTTTTCAAAGGGTGCCGAATTATTTATTCAGCAAAACCTCCGACCCCGACCTATCTTGAAAAAATTTGTAGAATAGAAAAACCTGCGGCCATGTGTGTCGTGCCTATGGTCATGGAGAAGATCTACAAGAAGAGAGTTCTCAGCGCCATCAACAACAATAAGGTGTTGAAATTCGGCTGCTCATTCCCCCCCGTCCGCAAAATGCTTATGCGGAAAATAGGCCAAAAACTCCTTGCCTTTTTTGGAGGTCATCTACAGATCATGGCGATTGGCGGCGCGTCTTTAAACCATGAGACCGAACAATTCCTTAAGGATGCGGATTTTCCATATTTAATCGGTTACGGATTAACCGAATCAGCGCCGCTTCTTGCCGGTGGTCCTTTGGGCGACACCAGCATCCCGGTTGGCTCCACAGGCAGGCCTGTTCCAGGGGTTGAGATCCGTATCCACAACCCGAGCCCTGACACAGGGATCGGTGACATCCAGGCCCGCGGGCAGAACATCATGCAGGGATACATGGATAACCCAGAGGCCACCGCCGAAACCCTTATTGCCGAGGGGTGGATGGTTACAGGTGATCTGGGATTCATCGACGCACAAGGGTATCTGCATATCAAAGGCCGTTCTAAAAGCGTCATCGTACTGAGCAGTGGTGAAAACATTTTTCCTGAAGCCATTGAGGATAGTATTAATAGTTATGAGTTTATTGAAGAATCCTTGGTCGTTGAAAATAATGGCCGGCTTGAAGCTAAGATCTACTTCAACCAGGATGTGATTGACCGCGACAGCAGAGGTACAACCGTGACGGATCGCGAACGATATGTGAACGACCTGCTCAAACGGTTGCAGAGCGAGATTAATGCAGCCCTGCCTGGGTATTCGAAGATTCACCGCTTTACAGAACGAAAAGAACCGTTTATCAAGACGGCAACACATAAAATAAAACGATACCTCTATGCCTCGTGAAAAAGGGCCTGCCAGGGGGGACTGTTGTGGATCGTTTTCATTAAAAATGACAGGGGAAAACATCATGAAGAAAAGAATTTCGATACTGGCTTTGACATCCATAGTCTGTGCCTCCAGCGCCTTTGCCTCCGGCTGGCGGATTCCTGAGCAATCTGTAAACTCAACGGCACTCGGTGCAGCCTACGTTGCCAATGCCAGCGGAGCTGATGCCTCTTATTTTAACCCGGCCAATATGGTTTTTGATACCGAGAAAGACTCGTATCAGTTCGAATTTGACCTCAACTATATTCACTTAACAGCAATCGAATATAAAGATAACAACGCAGCAGCCCTGAATGCTGAATCAGAAAAAGAAAACTTCTACATTCCCCTGTTTCATCTCGTTTCACCTGAGTACAAGGATTTTCGTTTTGGCCTTTCCCTTACCACCCCTGGCGGATTATCCAAGAGGTGGGAAGACAGCTGGGCACAAATGACAGCTGAAGAATTCACACTGGAGATATTTGAACTCAACCCGACGATTGCCTACAAAATTACCGACAGGGTCTCGCTTGGCGGTGGTGTTCGTGCCATCTACAGCAAAGGGGACGTTATCAGCTCAAATCTGCCACTCGCCATCCCAAATGCGAATGGATACTACTCCAGAAATCTCGATGGAAACTCCATTGATTTCGGCTACAATCTCGCATTGACAGTTAAGCCAATGGATTCCATGACAACGTCTCTCACCTGGCGCTCTCGAGTTGACCTTGAACTGGATGGCAGCAATGCCATTCTCAGCTATCAAGCTGTTGATTTTGGAACAGGAGCCCTTGCCCCCAGCCATTCTTATGTTGGAGGTGGTGATGTAAGTGTCCCAGTCCCAGCCGTCCTTACTGTTGCTGCCGCCTACACCATTCAATCCACCACGATTGAAATCACCTGGGATCGCACCTACTGGTCAGATTACGAGACACTTAACTTCAACTATGACTCCAGCGTTTCAGCTCTTTTAGACGGTGTTTTCGGTACCCCCATCGCCAAAAACTATAATGACACGGACGCCTTCCGCATTGGTCTTACGCAGAAACTCATGGATGACAGACTCACCCTCATGTTTGGTTTTGCCATTGATGAAAACCCTGTCCCCGACAAGACTCTCGGATTTGAGCTCCCTGACTCCGATGCCAAACTTTACACCTGCGGTTTCCGCTATAAATTGGATGAGACCTATGAAGTTGGTATGTCTTTTCTGTACGACAAAAAAGAAAGCCGTGAAATTACAGCCAGTGATGCCAATAATGGCGGAATCGACGGTGAATTCTCCAATGCATCAGCCTACATGGTGACTACAGGTATCATGGTTAAGTTCTAGACAACGATACGGTACCACTCTTCTTTTCAAGTAAAACGGCAGGGTCTTCCCTGCCGTTTTGCTTGAATCCACTTTGAACCCTTTTACTTGTTAAAAAAACGTGACCACTCTCCAATCTTCCGATATCCACCGTATCAACCTTGACGGTCGAGAAATAATCCTCGTGGGAACAGCCCATGTCTCCCAGAAATCTGTGGACCTCGTCCATGACGTGATTGAGGCGGAACAGCCTGACTGTGTCTGCGTCGAGTTGGATGAGAAACGTTTTGAATCCTTATCTCAAAAAGATCGCTGGCAGAATCTCGACATCAAAGAGATCATCAGAAAAAAACAACTTTCCACTCTCATGGTGAATCTGACTCTGGCCTCGTACCAGAAAAAACTGGGGGATCAACTGGGGGTCATACCCGGCTCTGAGCTGCTGAAAGCCACTCAAACCGCCCAGGAGTACGATATCCCCATCAGTCTCTGTGATCGTGATGTGCGGGTCACCTTGCGGCGGGCGTGGAAAAAAACATCCATCTTCAAGAAGGGCTATCTTCTGGCCTCTCTCTTTGCCTCCCTGTTTGACACCACAGAGATTGATGAGCAGAAGCTCGATGAATTAAAAGACTCCGACGCCCTCTCCGAGCTTTTAAATGAAATGGGCCAGGCCCTGCCTGAAATAAAACAGGTTCTGATCGATGAACGGGACACCTTTCTTGCGGAAAAGATCAAGTCAAGCAGAGGGAAAAAGCTTGTCGCGGTCGTGGGGGCAGGGCATGTACAAGGAATCAAAACGGCTATGAATGAAGACCGTTCAGGGCAAATGGCAGAAATCAATACCATCCCGCCGGTATCACCTGTCTGGAAAATAATGGGTTGGCTCATCCCCACACTCATCCTGGGTTCTATAGCCTATATCGGGATGAACAAAGGCCTTTTGGCGGCTGGGGACAATATCACCTATTGGATCCTGGCCAACGGCATCCCCTCTGCCATCGGTGCCTTAATCGCTTTGGCCCACCCCATGACCATCATCACTGCCTTTGTCGCGGCACCAGTCACCAGCCTCACCCCGGTAATCGGTGCAGGCTACGTCTGCGCCTTTGTCCAGGCCATGATGCAGCCGCCCATTGTCCATGAATTTGAAACCGCCATGGAGGATATGTCTTCCCTGGCTGGCTGGTGGAAGAATAGACTTTTAAAGGTATTCCTCGCCTTTATCCTGCCTGGAATCGGCTCGATGATCGGCACATGGATCGGCGGCTATGAAATCATCAGTAATTTATTTTAAAAGGTTTATTTAATTCGTAGTATACTGAATCAACCCCTAACCTCTACCCCTAAAGAAAAACAGACCATGGCGAAGCAAAAACAAAAAAAAGTAATTTTAAACAAGAAGCAGGTTCTCTTCCTTCGTGGTCAAGCGCACACCATTACCCCGCTGGTAATGATAGGTCAAAACGGCATCACCCAGACAGTCATGGATGAAATCGAATATGCCCTGGACCACAACGAGCTGATAAAGGTAAAAGTACAAACAACCGCTGGCCTTGATCGCAAGGAGGTTGGCGAAGCACTTGTCAATAAAACCAACGCGGCACAAGTGCAAATTATCGGTAAAATGATCATCCTCTATCGCCCGTCAGATGAGATCGACAAAGACAAGAAGATCTCCCTGCCCTAGGTTATGACTCGTACCGACCAACTGCGCAAACTCCTTGAGCAGCCGGAAATTCTGGTGATGCCCTGCTGTCACGATGGATTATCGGCCCTGCTCATTGAGCAGGCCGGATTTCCCATCACCTTCATGTCCGGGTTTGCGGTTTCAGCAAGTAAAATAGCGCGACCCGACACAGGACTCATCTCCTATGGCGAAATGGTGGATCAGGGCCGCGCCATCTGTCAGGCGGTGGCCATTCCTGTCCTTGGTGACGGCGACACAGGCTATGGCAATGCGGTGAATGTCAAACGAACCGTACAGGGCTATGGCCAGGCTGGTTTTTCATGCATCATGATTGAAGACCAGGTGAGCCCCAAGCGTTGCGGTCACACCAAGGGCAAGCAGGTGGTTGAACGCCATGAAGCCTCCATGCGCATCCAGGCGGCAGTGGACGCACGGGATGAGGGTACGGACATCCTCATCATGGCACGTACCGATGCCAGAACAACCTTGGGTTTTCCAGAGGCCCTTGCCCGCTGTCAGGATTTTGCCCACCGCGGCGCGGATATTATCTTTATGGAAGCTCCAGAATCCGTGGCTGAAATGGAACAATTTTGCCAGAACGTGCCCCGGCCGTGCATGGCCAATATGATCCAAAACGGCAAGACGCCACTTCTCAGCCAACAACAGCTTCAGACTCTGGGATTTAAGATTGTCGCCTACCCTCTCACCCTTTTGAGTCGCTGTATTGAATCCATGACAAACAGTCTGGATGATCTCAAAAAGGACACCTATCCCAGCCATCAACCCTTTGCCCAATTACAGAAAACGCTCGGTTTTCCTCAGTACGACACGGAAGTGAAGCGCTACAGCTAATCATTCTTGCCTTTATTCTTGCTTGCATCAAGGCAAGAACGCACAGATTCGGCCAGGGTTTTAAGCGAAAGGGGCTTTGCTATATAATCCATAATCCCCAGAGTCTTTGCCGCCTTCTTGTCCAGACTCTCACTATGGCCAGTA
>JBFFNY010000051.1:0-8743 GCA_041562955.1 Desulfurivibrionaceae bacterium
TCAAGTTTTCTCGATGGAATCCGTCTTACAGCATTAATGAAGGAGCATAATCCCGCGGTTCAGGTTGTCTTTGGCGGTGTTCATGTCTCCGCTATCAAGGAAAAGGCCTTTGAGTATGGCGACATAGATTTTGTACTGGTGGGAGAGGGAGAGCAGGGGCTTTACGAGTTGCTCACGGCTTCACCGGAAGAGTACGGGGGCATAGAGGGTCTGCTGTGGAAGGATGGAGACAAGGTCGTCTTTAACGGTCTCCGCCAGACCACCCTGGATCTTGACACCTTACCCTTTCCAGCCTATGAGAAATTGTTGAACTATCCTGAGGCCTATCAACTCCCTCTGTTCAATTACCCCAAAGCTCCGAATACCAGTTGTATTTCGAGCCGAGGTTGTCCCTACGCCTGCAGTTACTGTGACCGCTCCGTGTTTCGCCGCAGTTTCCGGTATAATTCGGCCGATTATTTGTACCGGCATCTTGCTTATCTGAGTAGTCGTTTTGGGATTCGTCATATTAATTTTTATGATGACCAATTCACCTTTAACCGCCAGCGGGTTGAAGATTTTTGCAACCGTATGATAAGCGACCCCCTGGGGATGACTTTTAACTGTGCGGTTCGTGCGGAACATATTGATTTGGACTTACTGGTCCTCATGAGACAGGCTGGTTGTTGGATGATAAGTTTAGGAATTGAGACGGGTGATGCGGATCTGCTGGCCCAGCATCGTCAAAATGCAGATTTGGTCATGCTTGCGGAGAAAATAGGGTTGATTAAAAAGGCTGGTATTCGTGTCAAGGGGCTACTCATGATGGGGCTGCCCGGGGAGAGCGAAGCGTCCATTCAAAAGAGTATGGAGTATGTGTTCTCCTTGCCGATTGATGATTTTAATCTCGCAAAATTCACCCCATTCCCCGGCTCACCGATTTATCAGAATGTGCATGAGGTCGGGACATTTGCTGAAGATTGGGGGAAGATGGACTGTATGGATTTTATTTTTATTCCCCATGGTATGCAGAAGGAACGGTTGGACGAGCTTTTTATTGAGTTTTATAAACAGCACGTGAAACGGCCCCGGATTCTTTGGGGCTATATTGCTATGCTGTGGAAATCCCCGGATAGTTGGCGACGTTTTATCTTAAATTTGTTTTCTTTTGTGAAATTTGCCCGGAAGAATAGTCGAATTTTTGATGATGGTGATACCTCGACGAAGTAGCAGGGTCTCTCATTGGATAAAAGTAAAAAAAAAGCCTGTAAGTCAATGATGACTTACAGGCTTTTTTTGTTCTATGGAGGCGGCACCCAGAGTCGAACTGGGGAATAATGGTTTTGCAGACCACTGCCTTAGCCACTTGGCTATGCCGCCTTATCTTTCTCTTACAAAAGAGGAGCAACCATAAACGGTTACGCCGTCTTTTACAAGAGAAAAATAGGCGGGGGATGACAACGTGTTGTTTATAAGAAACTTTACTTTACCATAGGGTTTTGTTGATAATAGTACATTCTCAGAGTCTCAACTATTGTCATGCGGCGCATAGATTCCGAGGATAATAATGTCATAGGGGTGACATTTTTCAATTGCGCACCTTGATCTGAATAATGATCCTGCAGTTTTTTTCCCATTTACAGGAAACATTTTGAGAACCCTTGATTTATCAGGATGTTGTGTGGGGTTGTTGTGGTGGAAAAAAAATAAAAAAAATTAGATTGAAAATGAGAGAATAGCTACAATGAGTCAAAAGATATAGATTTGCAGTTGCCGTTTGCTGCTTTTCCCTGATCTCTGTTCTGTCTTGTCCAAGGTTTTAACTTATTACATCCTCAAGAAATGACTCTTGGGAGTGAGATCATACAGTTCGTCTCAAGGCAGACTTTAATCTGAAGTCGCACTATAATGTTTGAGTTATTGAGCTCAGTTCTACTGGGTAGGAGGTTTTATCATGTATGGGATTTCTCAGGAACAACTCGACGAGATTGATTCTCTACTTATTAATGATTTGATTGGTATCGGGGTTCACAGTGCCATTGTTGTCGATGTTGCAGGTAATGTTATTGCCGAACATGATAATGGGGGGCAAGACACGATTGATGTCCATTCCTTTGCCGCCCTTGCCGCTGGTAACTTTGCTGCTGTGGATGCCATGGCACAGCTGGTGGGTGAACAGGAATTCTCCCTGCATTTTCATAAAGGTGAAACAGAATCCATTCATTTCAGCAAGGTCAATAGTGACATCTTACTCATTACTATTTTTGGCAATGATATCTCGTTAGGCTTTGTGCGTCTTAAGACGTCTGAAGTTATAGATAAAATTAAGTCACTGTGGACCACAACCCAGTATTAGTTCGAGCCAGACCGTTGGTCTGCCGTTCAATTCTTTTGACAGATAAGAGGTGAGTTCTTGGGCTTTGTTAATGTGAAGAAGAAAGAGGTTCTGGTGAAACTTGTCTATTATGGCCCAGGCCGTGGAGGGAAGACAACGAACCTTGAATATATTAATCAGAAATTTAAAGAGCGTATTAAAACAGATATGGTGTCCATCAAAACACACGGTGACCGGACATTGTTTTTTGATTTCTTACCGGTTGATATCGGTAAAATTAAAGGTTTTGATATTAAGATTCAGCTTTATACGGTACCTGGCCAGGTCAAATATAATGCCACTCGAAAATTAGTGCTCAAAGGAGTGGATGGTCTCGTGTTCGTGGCGGATAGCCAGGAAGAGATGCGGGAGAAGAACAAGTTGGCCTTGGCGCAGATGAAAGAGAATCTTGCGGCAATGAACAAGGATATTGCCAAAATACCTCTGGTTCTGCAGTATAATAAGGTCGATCTCCGGGAAGAAGGGATTCCTCTTCTTGATTTTGAGACCTTAGAGCATGATTTGAACAGTGATCTTGGTGTTCCTTCTTTTGAGGCAAGTGGTGTTACAGGTTATAATGTAGTGAAAACATTAAAAAAGGCTATTTCGCTAACCATGATTTCTTTTAAGAAAGAGTTGCTTTAGTTTTGAAAAGTGTGCGAGCAGGCGAATACATATTCCTTGAAAAAGGAACTTTATAGAAAGGGTGGAAAATGTCTGAGTCAAATCCAAAGGTTGAAGATCTTCTCGAGTTAAAGTCTGCTGTTCTCAATATTGATTGGGAAATTTCGGACGAAACGCTGACTGAGTTGGCAGGGGAGGTCACGAAGCTTCAGGGTAAATGGGCCGGGAAGAAAGTGTTACTTGTGTATCTGCAAATTCTTAAAGCACTCTGCCAGTACATTGGCGTCAGTCGTGAAAAAGCACACCCCGGCACATTTTTACTTTTGAAGGAAGCGTTTAATGGTTTGGAGACTGTTGTTAAGGATCCTGCCATGGGTCAAGCTCAGCAGAATCAGGATGTGATGGCGTATGCTGCCCGCTACAATCAGTTGAAAAAAGAAATTGCGGCCGGAGATTTTATTCCCGGTCCCCCCTCTGCTGCGGCTGAAGAAGATCATGTTGAAGATACGGCTTTTGACTCCATGTTAAAAGCGAGTACTCAATCCCCGGAAGAAGGCCGGGATTCCGAATCCGAGGTCGTTGCTCCAGCTGTGCCTCCCGCTCGGCCACCGGTTCAGGTGGCGTTTAATAAGGCTGATGGCACAGAGGTTGAGCCCGACCGGAATGAGGCCGATGAATTTGCTGAGGCGGATGAGCTTCTTGATGCTTTTTTTGATGATGATGACGATATTCCTGTGCCCGGAGCAGTAAGGGCATCCGGGGGTGAGCTGGAAGAAGATGTTCTTGCTGAGGACTATGTTGAAATGGATCTGACCGGTTCTTCTTCCCTTGAACAGAAGGAGGATGACGAGCTGACTCTGGATATCGATGCCGAGTCTGACAGAGGCGATGATTCTGCAGAATCATTTCAGGAAATGGAAGAGGCGTTGGATGATTTCTTCGGGGAGGAAGATGACGATGATCTTCTTGAACCTGTCAGCGCCGAAGCGGAAGATGATCTGCTCATTGATGACGCGTTGGATGATTTTTTTGGTGAAGATGTGGATGAGCCCGTTGTTGCTGAAGCCGCGGGCAGTGGACCTGCACAGAGAGGTGACGTGTCATCTGCTTCGGACCAAGGCCTGCAACCACGAGCCGCAGGGGCTGATTCTGAGGATATCGTTGTTGCTGAAGAAGAGGCTGGGCTTGCAGAGGATTCTGGCCATCTGGTTGTAACTCCGGCGGCTACGGCTGATGAGTTTGTGGTTGAGGATACATGCCCCGAGGGGTCTTGTGTTGAAGAGTTGAAAAGGCTTCTGTTGTCTGTGGATTGGGAGGCCGATGATCAATTATTGCGCCGCCTGGAGGGGGAGATTGACTCGATCGGTGAAGTCGCAAAGGATAATGCCCCTGCTCGAATTCATTTATCCCTTCTGCGCACAGTAATTCGCTATATCGGCCGGGAACAAGCTGAGGTGATCAGTGAATCCATGACATGTCTGAAGCTTCTTGTGGATAGTCTTGAAAACCTCATGCAGGATCAAACAGGTGACACCTCCCATTACAGTGATGTTGCTGTTCAGGCATTTGTGGATTGGCATGACCTTGTTGTTCTGGATTTAGAAAACCGGCTTGCACAATGTGAAAAAGTGGTGGGCTTGGGTGTTGAACCAGGCGTGGGCGCTGCGGAAGAGAATGCGGCTGGGGTAGAACACCGTTTGGATTCTTCGGCGTCTCCCGATATCATGGCTTGGCAAGAGGAGATTCTCAAAAAAGTGAAGGCGCTGATTGTTGAGGAAATTGCGGGGTTAAAATCAAAATGATCTTCTGATCTGTACTGGTGCATGTTGGCGCAAGGCATAACCTGGTGTGGCTGGAATCATCGATGATGAATGGAGCGTGAATAGAGATGCTGGTCTTTTGTGAAGATTGTGGAGCAAAACACACTGTTGCTGAGACTGATGCGGCAAGTGAAACGTTTCAGCTGCGCTGTGATGTGTGTGGTTTTTTGATTACGGCAAAATCATTACCAAGGCCAAAGGTGGCGAAAAAGCCAATTGATCCGACCATGTCGCTGACCTGCTCCCATGAAACTCTTGACTTTGGAGTGCTTCATGGCGATGAAGCATGTAAAAAAACACTCATTCTGGCCGCTAAAGATGGACGTAAGATCGAATTAACCGGGGTTGTGGAGTCAAAGCTTAAAGGCAATGTCAACCTTTCCCCTGTTTCAGATTTTGTCTTCAGGGTGGAAGTCGTTGCGCCAGCCCATGTCCCGGGGCAATGCCTTTCCAGGTATGCGGGGCCTGGGCTTGTGATTACTGATAGGATTTCAAGGTATCAAAAGACCATTGATCTGTCTTTTACTCGGGAGAAATAATCCTTCTATTCTCTTGCACCCGCATCCTTTGCAGATCCCCCTGTGCAGCGTACCTGCTCAGGGGGATTTTTTTAGCATCCTTCAATGACTTTTTTCTCTTTTTTCTTTAATTCCTGCACCGTTACCCTTTGTCCAATTTCCAGGATATTGTCGGTATGTTGACAATTGAGTGTGACCACTTGCTCTTTGATGCTGGCTACGGTGCATGGGGTTGGTTTTGCCTGAACATTGGCGCTGCATAAGAGTAAGGCTGCTGTGACATAACATATAATTTTCATGATGATCTCCTCGTTTTTTGTAACTCTTGATTCATGGAATACGGACGGCAGGGTCATTATTTTTCAATGGCATCCCTTGCATGATGTTGGTCCGGTGACTGCATTTTCTTTTTTCATGGTCTTATGACATGTTACGCATTTGCCGTGCATATACTCCTTGATGCCGCCTGCAAGGGCAACCGCTTCCTGCTGTTTGATCTTGCGGTCATTTGTCATGGTTGCCGTTTGCTCAATCTCCTCCGTATGGCATATCTGGCACACATTCTCATCAGTGTTTTTTTCTAAAATTGTAATGTGGGCAAGGTGGGTAAACTGCTTGACCACCTTCCGGTCTTCCCATTGGCTGGCAAGGGCAGGGTTGGATTGTTGCAGGTTAATATCCACCTTGTCTGGGATGGTTTGTCCTTGACCATTTACTCCAATGGTCAGCAGCGCTCCGGTGATAAGGCTCATGGTTTTAAGTTTCATGTCTCTTCCTCCAGGTTAAATGAGATGGTACGGCGTTCTTGTATGTTTTAACCATAGGCGCGAAAGAGGCGGTGGAAAAGACGGTATGGGGCGATGTCCCCACGCGTGCCGATCGATGTCTGGGCGGCTTTGTCGGTAAATCAGGGAGTTGTGGTGCAGGCAAGGAGGGAGGGGGGCAGAGGGAGTAGCGTTTATTTGGGTGAAAAAAGTTGGCAATTCATCCCGGAATCTCGCTTAACGACCTGGCTGGGGATTTGTTTGGATTTAAATCCGATGGCGTGACAGCCATAGGGATGCGTTGTTTCGTGGGTGATATAGAAGTGGGAACATTTGAAACAATTAGGGGGGATGTTTGTCATATTCGCTCCCTGGCAATTTTTTTGATGCCGTCTAACAGAACATATCTCCCTAAGGGGATAACCTCGCAGGGAAAACTTTTAACGAATAGAGGGTTGTCGCATAACCCGCCAGAGAGGTGAATTGTTGAGGGCTCACCAGCAAAGCGATAGGCATTGATGGCAATAGATTTGACAAATTTTGCGACAGCAATGGTTTCGCTTACCCCTGTGGTTATTTCATCAAAGATATGACTCATGCCGAGGACACCGCAGGTGATGGAAAAATAGGATGCGGGCGGTGTAAGGGTGGTGAAATCAATATCGTAATATCGTTCAAGAAGTTCAATGGTGAATCCCATGGAGGCGCCGCATTCCGCATTCCAGCCCATATCCGCAAGTTGGCCATTCTTGTAGCGGATGTACTTGATATCCCGGCTGCCGCAGTCCAGGAGTGTAAAGCTCTTTTCTGTTATCCGGGCTTCCCCGCCCTTGGCGAGGGCCGTCAGTTCATTGATATAGGAAGTGCTGAACCGTTTGCCATTATGGCCCGTTGCGATATCAACATGCAGGTCTGCAGGGAGTGCTTTGGTCTCCAGGATATACGGTTTGCTTCCCGGGCTTGAATCAATAAACTTTGAGTAGGTCGTGCCGAAATCAGCAAGAAGCATGGTTGACCCCGTTTAATTCAAGGAAGGCCTGTATCTTTGCGCGAATGGAATTTCCTGCTGTAACATCACTGTCCAGAAAAAGACCATGGGAGTGGCGGGATGCTAAATGTTTCGCCATTGCCGTTTTGGCGCAGAAGGATTGGCTGAAAAAAATAGTGGGAATGTCGGGGTTAACCAGGGTTTCAAGCGGCCAATTGTCAGGCGTTTTGTTCTCCATACATCGTGTCCAGCCGAAGACATGGGTGGTGTCAGGAAAGAGTTTGAGGATGGAGAAATCCCGGGGCGGAACGCCCCAGAAACCAGCCGTGGGCAGACACGATTCATGGGTGATATGCGGGTGCGGATTCTGGATACCTGTGCAGATGGAGCCGATCTTTTCTTCAAGATTCATTTTGGCGTCACAGAGAGGTGTGCCAAAATCCAGCGTGTCGCTGTTTCTGGTCTGAATGATCGGAATGGCTAATTTATCGCCTAAGATGGCCGCCACGTGCAGAGCCGCATCGCATTTCCCGGCGCCGACATCTATGACGATGGCATCGAGGTCCAGGTGGAGGCTGTTGAGCATCACGGTGCGTAAAATAGCGCAGTAGACTCGCGGCAGGTAGAGGATGGTTTCATCAATGTTTTGTCTGACGATAGGTTCGTCGAGATCAAAAATGGTTTTTCCAGTAATGGCATGAATGGCCTGCAGGGGGGGGACGCCGACAATGCCAACTTTGGCTCGTGCAGGTAAACCGTTAAGGATGTCCAGGTCTGTTTTGGTGAGTCCCATGGGGTCAGGCTCCATGACTGTTCTGGCGGCCAATCCAGATCAGGGCGATGATGGATGCCATAATATGTACACTCCATGACCCCGTAAAAGGGGAAATGAAGGATAGTTTTGTCATGGCCTGCAGGGTTGACCAGATGCCCCACACGACAAAGGCCAGGGCGCAGCTGAAGGGAACCGCTACCGTGAGGTCCCTTCCCCATTTATTGTGAATTTGGGTTGTGATGGGGATTGCAAAGAGCAGAAGTGGGATGCCCAGAAAAATAAAAGACAGCCGTGAATGTAGATCGAGCAGACGTGCTGATGATTGGGGAGAATCTTTTTTGGCACGGGTCCATAGTTCAGAAATGGAGTGTTCTCCCGGCCGAAAAACTGGTGTGAAAAAATCTGCAGGAGTTTCATCAAGATCGATGGTGAGGGTGTCAAAACTTGTAATGGCAAAATTGTTATCGGGTGTTGTTGTTTTCTTTATGCCATTGGTCAGCGTCCAGCGCCCGTTGAAACGTGCCTTTTTTGCGGTTAGAAACAGAGTGACTTTGCGGTTTTCATCCCAACTGGTGTAGAGGAAGTTTTTAAAGACCGTATGGTTATTGTTGTTGGTGAAGGTGTAGATGCCCTTTTTGCCGTGGTAAAAGACGTTTTTGTTGCGAATGATCCCTTCGGTCTGTCTTTTGCGAATTTCACCCTCCCAGATGCTATTCGCCTTCGTGGAGGTGATGGGCAGAAGCCATTGACTTATCGCCATGGTGGCGAAGGTCATAATCAGGGAGGACAGGACCAGGGGAACAAGGATGCGTACAAAGCTGATTCCGCCGGCATTTAAGGCAACGGCCTCTTTGTTCTGATTGAGGATGCCAAGGGTGACGATACCCGCGAGTAAAATGCA
>JBFFNY010000052.1:0-8731 GCA_041562955.1 Desulfurivibrionaceae bacterium
AATAAAGAGCTAACTTGTTCGCCCTGTACCAGGTTCGGAAATACTCCTAAATGTCCATATAATGCGTCTTGTTTGCAGAAAATTTCCGTGAATGAAGTGTTTCAGGCTGTTGAGCGTCTTATTGAGTCGGAGTATTCAAGTTCTGTAAAAGATCTTTGAAATGGAGGCTGTCTTCCCAGCTTTGTTTAGTACTCTTTTGGAAGGATTCACGAGAATGGCCTTTGCTGCGGCATTCCAGACGGGTATGTCATCCATAGAGTTGCCAATATAGTCAAATCTTCCTTCACCAAAGAGTTTTACGTTCAGATCTCGTTTAGTATGTGAAGATAGATTGATGTCGTAATTGCTGGCTTGAACGGAATCGAAGATGCCAAGGTGCTCAGCAATCTGTTTGGCATATCTTTCATTGGATGCTGTTGAGAGGATGAGTGTTCTACCTTCTTTTTTTTTTATCTTCAACCATGTAAGAACTTCGTTGTTGTAGGGAAGATTTCTGACATCGATATTAACACGTTCGGCTATTTTTGCCTTTAGAACCGATTTTCCATGAATGAGCCAAAACAGTAACTTGAAAAGTGTTAAGCATGATTTTTTGAATAGTTCTGTGATTGATACGAGTAATAAGTCGCATGTTATGATTGTGCCATCAAGATCAACAATTAAGGGTAGATCTTTAGTTTGTTTAGGGGCAACCCTGTCGTTGCTTTTACTCTTATTCATTATGTAGAGATTCTCTGTGCCATCTGTGACTATTTATACTTTAACCTGCCACGTTGTGCCTTCACCACCATCCATCATTTCAACATGATGCTCCAGGAGCATGTCCCGAATTTCATCGGCCCGGCTCCAGTTCTTATCCGTTCTTGCCTGATTGCGTTCAGCGATAAGGGTTTCAATCTCTGCAGGGGTTATGCTCAGTGTTGTCAGGAGTTTGTCCTGTTTGTCCTGAACATATTGTCTGGGGTCCTGGTTGATGAGGCCAAGGATGTTCATGAATTTGGTTATCGTTTCTGCGCAATCTCCAAGAAGTTGCAGGTCCGCCTGCGCCGGAGAAGAGGGGAGGGTTCCGCAGATTTTATTAATGGTCTTTACACCATCAAATATATAGCCCAGGGCCTGGGCGGAGTTGAAGTCATTATCCATGGCGGATTCGAGGCGTTCACCCAGTTTCTCAAGTTTAGCCCGGTCTTTTTTGCCGATGGCAGGATTGTTGTCGGAGCCTTGATGAGGAAGGTCTGCAAGGGCGGCCAGGCAGGTGTAGATTTTATCAACGCCAGCCTCGGCATCCTTCATGGCCTGATCGGAGAAATCGAGGGGGGTGCGGTAGCCTGCGGAGAAGATGAACAGGCGCAGCGTTTCGGCACTGTATCGCTCCAGCATCTCACGTATGGTCAGGAAATTACCCAGTGATTTGGACATCTTCTCATCTTTGATGGTGACAAACCCGTGGTGGATCCAGGTGTTGACAAAGATTTCGCCTGAGGCGGCCTCACTCTGGGCGATTTCATTTTCATGGTGGGGGAAGATCAGGTCCTTGCCGCCGCCGTGGATGTCAAAGGTGTCGCCGAAATATTTCTTGGCCATGGCGGAGCATTCGATGTGCCAGCCGGGCCGTCCGGATCCCCAGGGGCTGTTCCAGGCGGGTTCTCCTTCCTTGCTGGTTTTCCACAGGGCGAAGTCCATGGGGTTTTCTTTCTGATCGTTGATGGCAATACGGGCACCGGCCTGCATGTCATCGATATTGCGGCCGGAAAGCTGGCCATAGGTCTTGAATTTGGATACGCGGTAGTACACATCCCCATGGGATTCATAGGCGTAGTCGCGCTTAATCAAGGTGGCAATGAGGGAAATAATGTCATCAACGTGTTCGGTGGCCTTGGGTTCGATGTCCGGCCTGATGTTACCCAGACTTTCCATATCTTCATGGAAGGCCTGGATGAAACGGGTTGAGAGTTCTTCTGGGGTCGTATGTTGTTCTGCGGCACGTTTAATAATCTTATCGTCAATGTCTGTGAAATTTCTGACAAAATTTACTGTATAGCCGCGATGCCGTAAATATTTCACCACCATGTCAAAGACAATGGTTGACCTGGCATGACCAAGATGGCAATAGTCGTATGCGGTTATACCGCATACGTAGAGGTTGACGATTCCCTCTGTGATGGTTTGCAGGGGTTCTTTTTTACCGGTCTTGGTGTTATAGATACGTATGGTCATGGGGTGATCGTTCTTTTAATGTATAATTAATAATAAATATGAACGCGAGAATATACTCGTTTCTTAAATTTGAGGCAACCTTAGCAGAAGCCATGGCAAAAGATACTGAATTAATACTACGTTCCATCGTTTTGGAGAATGGTTTAACCATTACTATTTACGATAAATGCAAACAAATTGCCGGTGATCGTCATTTTGTTAAGATATCCTGTGTGGTTGAGGGGTGTTTTTCAGAGGAATCCTGTGCTCCCTTGCTCACTGAGGAGCAGTTGACAGCTTTTAACGCAAAGTATCCCCAGGGTAAACTCACGTACCAGTTTGATAAGGAGCGGAATTTTATTGATGAAGGGGTCAAGGACGAGGTTCTGCAGGAGCTTGTTTCGCAATGTGAGGCTACTTATGATTATATCAGCGCCACGCAATTTTCCCAAAATTTACTGAGTAAGACCGTTGAAGGGTTTATTCAGGAGTTTCAGGTGCGGCAGGAGATGGATTTAGTTGAAAAAACGCAGGAGGTTGAAGAACCGGATGATTTTTCAGCCTGTTTTAAATAAGTATTGTTGAAGCGGGAGTGGGGCGATGTTACTGGAAATATCCTTGACAAACCACTGCTTGCGCATCATATTGACTTGTTTTGTATCAATATAATAAAAAGGTTTACGGAAAACATACCCGTTTTTTTTGCTTAATCCGTTAAGGAGATATTCATGAAGGTTTTAATCAGTGACAATCTTGCCGAAGTTGGCGAGAAAATCCTCAAAGATGCTGGGCTTGAAGTTGATGTTATTACAGGACTTGAACCAGAAGAACTCAAGAAAATTATCGGTAATTATGATGGCCTTGTTATTCGCAGTGCCACGAAAGTTACTGCAAGTATTATTGAGTCTGCTGATAAACTGAAAATTGTCGGACGGGCCGGTATCGGCCTTGATAACGTCGATATCCCCGAAGCCAGTAAGCGCGGTATCGTGGTGATGAATGCCCCTGACGGTAATGCCATTACCGCAGCTGAGCATGCCATTGCCATGATGATGTCTTTGACCCGAAATATTCCCCAGGCCACTGCACGTTTGAAAGAGGGCGGCTGGGATAAGAAAAAATTTCAGGGCCGTGAGGTGACAGGTAAAACCCTTGGTATCATCGGTATCGGCCGGATCGGTGCCATTGCTGCTGATCGTGCCCAGGGGCTGCGGATGAAGGTTATGGCCTTTGACCCGTATATGCCGCAGGAGGTTGCTGAAAAGCTTGGGATTGAGCTTGTTTCCCTTGAGGAATTATGCAAGCGTGCGGATTACTTCACCGTCCATGTGCCGCTCACCAAGGAGACAGCAAATCTTATCTCTGATGCGGAATTCAAACTTATGAAACCTGAGGCGATGTTTATTGATTGCGCCCGTGGTGGCGTTGTTGATGAGGAAGCCTTGTATCGCGCCTTGAAGGATGGTCAGATCCGTGGAGCCGCGCTGGATGTCTTTGCCAGTGAGCCCACAACACTTGAGGGAACGCCGTTATTGTCGTTGCCAAACTTTATTTGTACACCGCATCTTGGTGCCTCCACCTCTGAGGCCCAGGTTAATGTTGCGGTGACCATTTGTGAGCAGATGGCGGATTTCCTGAATAATGGCACCGTTGCCAATGCCGTCAATGTGCCGTCGGTCAGTGCTGATGTGATTGCGAAGGTCGGTCCTTACGCCGATTTAGCTGAGAGAATGGGCGCTATGCATATGGAGCTTGCTGAAGGCGGTATTGAGGAAGTGACCATTGAATTTGATGGTGATCTTGCTGAAATGACGACAACTCCTGTGACGGTTGCGTTTCTGAAAGGGTTGTTTACTCCGATCCTGAAGGAGGCTGTCAACTATGTTAATGCCCCCATGATTGCAAAAGAGCGCGGTATCAAGATTGTTGAAGCGAAGACCAGTGATGCTGATGCCTTCACCTCATTGCTGACTGTGAAGATTAAGTCGGAAAATGGTGTGAACGAGATTTCCGGCACCGTGTTCGGCAAGAAAGAGCCCCGTATTGTGCGGATTAATTCATTCCGTCTGGAAGCTGAGCCGGTCGGGGCGATGTTGTTTGTGGCAAATGATGATGTTCCCGGTGTTATCGGTGCCCTTGGTGTAACGCTTGGCAAACTGGGTGTTAATATCTCCAAGATGACTGTCGGACAAGAGGTGAGCGGCGATTCTTCACGTAACGTCATTCTGTTGAATACGGATAAGCTGCTTGATAAAAAGCAATTGGCAGAGATCCTGGCCTTGGATCACATCACGGATGCCCGTGTTCTTGAGGTGTAATTGCTAGGAGCTGTTTTTTTGAGGCGGGTGGCTTAATGCTGCCCGCCTTTTTTTATGCGGTTGTTATGTTAATTCTTTAGGGGATATGATCGTTATGGCTGATAAGGATGAAGAGCAATGTCGATGTGCTGGCGGAACCATGAAGGGTGGGCAATGTGTTCTGCCCAAGGTTACCTTTGCCGCCTTTGTGATGTCCTTGAACACCTCCGCTCTGTACCATCTGGGTGAGATTCCTGATCCGACGACGGGGCAGAAGACTCAGGACTTGATGCTGGTGCATCACACCATTGACACCCTTGATATGCTCGCCGAGAAAACCGCCGGCAATCTCAGTGATGAGGATGCCGAGATGATCGCAAAGATCATCCTTGATCTGCGAAACCGTTATGACAAGGCCTGTGCGTAATTATTCAGAATGACGGCCAATCACGTTACATTATATGCACCCGCTAAAATCAATCTCACCCTGCAGGTTTTGGGTCGTCGTCCTGATGGGTATCATGAACTCGACACCTGGATGCACAAGATTGCCCTGTGTGATGAAATTCATCTTGAACAGACATCAGTAAGCGGCCTCTCCCTGCATTGTCCAGGCTCCTCCCTGCCTGAGGATGAATCGAATCTGGTGCATCAAGCTGCGACTCGATTCTATCATTTAATTGATGAGCCTCCTGCGCTTAAGATAACACTCAAGAAGAATATTCCTGTCTCAGCTGGTCTTGGTGGCGGATCAAGTGACTGCGCCGCCGTTTTACTGGGGTTGAATAGCCTTTTCGGATATCCTCTTGCAAAAAAACTGCTTCTGGAAGAGGGGAAAAATCTTGGTGCTGATGTGCCTTTTTTTGTCGAAGATTTTGTTTCAGCAAGGGCTCAGGGGATTGGTGAAAAACTCACCCCTCTTGCCCCCATGCCTGCCTGCACTATTCTTTTGGTGAATCCAGGTTTGGCGGTATCCACGGGCTGGGTTTTTGCGCAACTGGAAGGGGAAATTCCGCTTCTGGGTCATTCTGGAGCAGATTCGCAAAAAACCTTTGAAATAGACAATTATGCGTTGACAAGAGGGGCTAAAACATATAGTTTAGGCCGCGCATCTGCAGAGGGAAGAGGGTTAAAACTCTTTAATGATCTTGAAGAAGTTACCTTGAAACATTATCCCGAAATTGCTTTAATTAAGAAGCTTCTCCTGGAGCACGATGCAAAAGATACATTAATGAGCGGCAGCGGAAGTACCGTTTTTGGTTTATTTACAGAGCAAAATCGAGCCGCTTATTGTAAAGATGTTATTCAGTCTCTGTATCCTGATTGGAAACTGTTTTTAACAGAACCACTTTGAACATAATTTGCGCTGGGGCGTCGTCAAGCGGTAAGACACATGACTTTGACTCATGCACTCGCAGGTTCGAATCCTGCCGTCCCAGCCATTTTTTCAATAACACATGTAATGAATCATAAAAATAGGGTCTTTTTATAACTTAAAAGCCCCTATTTTTTTTGTTTTGCTTCTCAGCAACATCTCTATCACCTGAAAAAAAGTGAATGTAAATGTCCAAAAAAGATATGAAACTTATATGTGGTAATGCGAACATCGCACTTGCCGAAGATATTTCAAAGATTCTTGATGTTCCATTGTTGCAGCGTGAATGTAAGACTTTCAGCGATGGTGAAACGTATGTTGAGATAAAAGACAATGTTCGCGGTCGTGATGTGTACGTCATTCAACCGACCAGCACCCCGGTGAATGACAATCTGATGGAACTGATGTTGATTGCCGATGCGTTAAGACGTGCATCTGCGCGGCGCATTACAGCGGTTATTCCCTATTATGGTTATGCCCGTCAAGATCGCAAGGTGGCACCACGGGTCCCTATTTCTTCGAAAGTTGTGGCTGAAATGCTCATGGCGGTTGGTGTACGTCGTGTACTCACCATGGATCTACATTCGGGTCAGATCCAGGGCTTTTTTAATATCCCTGTTGATAATATGTATTCCGCCCCTGTTCTTTTGGAGGATATTCGCACCTCTTTCAATACGGAAGATGTTGTGATGGTCTCCCCTGATGCAGGCGGTGTTGAGCGGACAAGGGCTTTTGCCAAGAGAATTGATGCTGATCTTGCCATTATTGATAAACGTCGTGCCCGTGCCAATGTTGCTGAAGCGATGAATGTGATCGGCAATGTTGAAGGAAAGATTGCCATTCTGCTGGATGATATGGTTGATACCGCCGGAACGCTTTGCGGCGCAGCATCGATGCTTTTAAAGGCCGGGGCTAAAGAGGTTCATGCCTACTGTTCTCATGCTGTTCTCTCCGGGCCGGCGATTGATCGTCTGAATGAATCTCAAATCAGTACAATGGTTGTGACCAATACAATCCCGCTCCAGGAAAATGCCAAATCGTGTAAGAAGATCAAGGTTCTTTCTGTGTCGAAATTGCTTGCCGAGGCAATCAGTTGTATTAATTCTGAGGATTCAGTAAGTTCTTTGTTTGTATAATTTTAAATAAAAGTGTATAGGCCTATCTTGCAATGCCTATAATAATAGGATGTCTTGATTGATGATATCAAGATAGACCCCCATATAATTTGAGGAGATTCTACTCATGATCCAATTAGAAGTTGCCAGTCAACCACGTAGTACAAGAGGCAAAGGTGCGGCACGCACACTCCGTCGCGCTGGACGCACCCCAGCTGTTCTGTACGGCACGACCATCGAGCCGGTCAGTCTCTCTCTTGATACCCATACATTTACCCAGGCGGTACTCGGGTTGCAACGCAGAAATGCCGTGGTTAATTTATCCGTTGAAGGTGGCGAAACCTATCAGGTCTTCATCAAAGAGCTTCAGGTTGATCCCATCCATGATACGTTAAAGCACGCTGATTTTTATCAAGTTATTCCTGATAAAGAATACGTATTTACTGTTCCACTTAAATACACTGGTAAAGCTAAGGGTGTAGCACTGGGTGGAGAATTACAGGTTGCCCAAACCAAGGTTAAGATTAAGGCCAAGCCAATGCTTGTTCCTGAATCAATAGAGGTGGTTCTGAACGACCTCAATCAAGGTGATTCTATACAATGTGACCAACTTGATGTTGCTGAAGGCATTAAGGTGTTAAGTCCTGCCAACTTGGTTTTGGTGAGTGTTGTTTAGGTAAACACTCGTTCGGAGCAGTTCTCAAAGGTCAAAAAAGGAATTCCTTTTTTGACCTTTTTTTATTTGAGGCTCGATCTCGACTCAAATTAAGCGGTGATCTTATGTATCTTGTCGTTGGTCTCGGTAATCCCGGCTCTGCGTATGACGGGACACGTCATAATATTGGATTTATGGTTCTGGATAAAATAGCAGCTGAACTTTCCATTCATTTTTCAGGTTCAAAGTGGAATGGTGAGACGGTTAAAACCGTGTATAAGGGGCAACAGGTCGTTTTTGTCAAGCCGATGACCTTTATGAACTTGAGTGGCCAATGTGTTGCCGCTGCAGCCCATTATTATAAGATTACCCATGATCATATTATAGTTATTCATGATGATCTCGATCTGGATATCGGTCGTGTCAAGATTTGCCAGAATCGCGGGCATGGTGGGCATAATGGTCTCAAGTCTATTATGAGCCATTTGGGAAGTCGGGAGTTTCTCCGGATTAAACTGGGAATCGGTCGTAATCCTCTCAAAATTCCGGTTGAAAAATACGTATTATCTAAATTTTCTCAAGGCGAAGAGCGTGATCTTGAAAGCGAGCTTGATCTTGCCGTTGAAGGGCTCGTACTCATTCTGGAGAAGGGGATGAGTGAAGCGATGCAGGTCATCCATTCTCGTAAGTAGATGTTGGACCCAGGAGTACCTGTTGCAAAAAATACAAAATGTGTTATATTATTTTTTGATATTTTTTATCAAACTCCTCTTACCATGTCCTTGCTACCTAACTTGTATCATATTCCAGATTTGAGGGTTTAATCGTCGGAAAAGTTCTATTACAGGAGAACATACGTGTTTAAAAAAGGTGATATGGCTGTTTACCCAGGCCACGGCGTTGGGAAAATAAAAAAAATAGAAAGTCAGACTGTTGCTGGGGAAGAACACTCTTTCTATGTCATGGAAGTTAGAGATACATCGATGACGGTTATGATTCCCTGTGCCACCAGTGAGAAGGTTGGTCTTCGAGCCATTATCTCAATGGATGATGTCGGTGAAGTATTCAATATCCTCAATATGAAGGATGTTGA
>JBFFNY010000053.1:0-8608 GCA_041562955.1 Desulfurivibrionaceae bacterium
AATATTATCCTGAGGGATGATAAAAATTACCCCTATATTCGCGTGTCTGTTCAGGATTATTGGCCACGGGTTACGATGAGTCGCCGCAGGAACAAGGATCAGGCCCGCTATTTTGGCCCATATTCATCCATAACTTCAATGTGGGACACCTTGAAACTCCTGTGGAAGTTGTTTCCTCTGCATCGCTGTAAAACCGTGCGTCCCCGGAGTCGCCCCTGTTTAAACGGGCAGATGGGCCATTGTCTGGCGCCGTGTATGGGGGATTCCATGCGTGATGCGTATCTTGAGAATGTCAGAAATGTCATTCTCATCCTCGAGGGCAAGAGTCCGGAGCTTATCGCAGAGCTTGAATTTCGCATGACGAAAGCCGCAGCAGAGATGCAGTTTGAACAGGCTGCGGTTTTCCGCGACCATATAACCGCCTTACGTCACACACTTGAAAAACAGATTGTTACAGGTGAGTCAGGCGATGAAATTGACATCTTTGGCTGCAAGCGTCTAAGGGGAAGCCTTGCTGTTTCAGTCCTGTCCATCCGGGGAGGACTGCTTATCGGCAACCGGAGTTTTCATTTTCCTGATGTCATTGGTCGTGATTCGGATGTCATGGCTGAGGTGCTTGAACGGTATTATCTGGAACGATATATCCCGAGGTTGGTTCTCATCCCCTGGGTGTTGCCCGAAGGGGTGTTGCTTGACTACCTGTCTGAACTTAAGCAGTCCAAGGTTGAGGTGAGGATCCCAAAGCGTGGTGATGGGCGCAAACTTATGGATATGGCAACGCTTAATGCGGCACAGGTTTTTATTGATGGCGATAATCGCCAGCGTTCATGGCAGTCCCTGGGGCTGAAATTGCAGAACACCCTGCATCTCATGCGGAGTCCGGATCGAATTGAGTGTCTTGATATTTCAAATACCAGCGGCAAGCAGGGGGTCGGCTCCCTTGTCTGTTTTTTAAATGGAGAAAAGGCGGGTGGGGAATATCGGCATTATAAAATAAGATCAAAAGATACACCTGATGATTACCAGATGATGTATGAGGTGCTGCACCGGCGCTTTGATCCCGCAAAAGAGAAGGTTCTGCCCGATCTGCTGGTGCTCGATGGCGGTAAGGGGCAGCTTGGTGTCGCGGTGCAGGTTCTCCGCGAACTCGGTCTGTCCGGCAAGATGGACCTGGTTGGCATTGCCAAGGAAAAACATGAGGAGGGGGAGAAGCTGTTTCTGCCCGGCCGCAAGAACCCGGTTGTCCTGGCCGGCCATTCGCCTTTACTGTTATTGCTCATGCAGATTCGTGATGAATCACACCGGTTCGGTATTACCTTGCATCGGAAATTACGCCAGAACAGGACGATATCCTCTGTGCTCGATCAAATACCCGGGATTGGCGAGGTGAAACGTCAGGCGTTGCTGAAACAATTCGGCAGTCTTAAAAATATACGATCCGCCACGAAAAATGAACTTGCCGATGTTGATGGTTTTGGGAAGCGAACCGCTGCGCGTGTTTACTCCTTTTTGCATGATAAGTAATTGACACCTTGGCATGACGTTGTTACTAGTTCAGGTTCTATGAAATAACATACAAAGCTTTTTACAACTGCACGCATTACAGCAGTTTTGTGAGGATAATTATGTGGGACTATACTGAAATTGTTCAGGATCATTTCCTGAACCCAAGAAATGTGGGCGTTATTGAGGATGCTGATGGAGTGGGTGATGTTGGCTCTCTCTCCTGTGGTGATGCCCTGAAGTTTTACTTTAAGCTTGGTGCTGACGGCCGCATCGCTGATGCGAAATTTATGACCTTCGGCTGTGCAAGTGCCATTGCCTCTTCTTCCGCCTTAACCCTTATGGTGATCGGCAAAACATTGGAAGAGGCGGAGCAGATTACAAACGAGGATATTGCTGATTTCCTTGGCGGTCTTCCCAAGGAAAAAATGCATTGCTCGGTGATGGGTCGTGAAGCCCTTGAGGCGTCTATTGCCAATTACCGCGGTGTTGAGCTGCCAAAGGCTGAAGGTGAAGTGGTCTGTGAATGTTTTGGCGTGACGGATGTCGATATCAATCGTGCCATTGCGGAATCAAATTTAAAGACCATTGAAGAGGTGACGAATTTCACAAAGGCAGGCGGCGGGTGCGGCAAATGTGAAGAGCGGATTCAGCAAATTATTGATGAAGCACGTACCGGCTCCAAGGTGATTCCCCTCCATGTTCCACGCATGACCAATATGCAGAAAATCAAGAAAATTGAAGATCTGTTTGAACGTGAAATACGCCCGACCCTGAAACGTGACGGCGGTGATATCGAACTGGTTGATGTGGATGGCGATGATGTCTATGTGTCTCTGCGCGGCGCGTGTGGAAGCTGTGCGAAATCACAGATTACCTTAAAAGACTATGTTGAAAAGAAACTTCGTGAAGAGGTTCTGGATACTCTTGTTGTGAAGGAGGCTTAATATGGGTGATCTGAAAACGATTTATATGGACAATAATGCCACTACACGTGTCGCGCCGGAAGTTCTGGAGGTAATGCTCCCGTATTTTTCCGAACTGTACGGCAACCCATCCTCCATGCATCGCTTTGGCGATCAGGTTGGTAAGGCTATTGAGGTTGCACGGGGGCAGGTGGCTGATCTTCTCCATGCCATGCCGGCTGAAATTATCTTTACCAGTTGCGGTACCGAGAGTGATTCCACCGCAATATTGTCAGCCCTGCAGGCCGTCCCGGGAAAACGGCATATTGTTACATCCCGGGTTGAGCATCCTGCGGTCAAAAATCTCTGTGAATCCCTGGACCGTCTCACCGGTCATAAGCACACTGTCACCTCGCTTCATGTGGAGTCTGACGGCACCATGGACCTTGAGAAGTATGAAAAGGCCATTACAGAAGATACAGCGATCGTCAGTATGATGTGGGCCAATAATGAAACAGGGGTGATTTTCCCTATTAAAGAGATGGCCGCAATAGCTAAATCTCGCGGGGTGTTGTTTCACACCGATGCGGTTCAGGCGGTTGGCAAGGTGCCCATTGATTTACAGGACGTGCCGGTTGATTTCCTGTCGTTATCGGGGCACAAGCTTCATGCTCCGAAAGGAATCGGTGCTCTGTATGTACGCAAAGGCACCCCCTATATGCCATTTCTCATCGGGGGGCATCAGGAGGGGGGCCGGCGTGGCGGTACTGAAAATGTTGCGTCTATCATAGGGTTAGGTAAGGCGTGTGAGCTGGCCGGTCATATGATGCATACTGAAAATACGGTCGTTCGTGCCCTGCGTGATAAGCTGGAGAATGGTCTCCTGGAAAAGGTTTCCCACACTATTCTCAATGGTCATAAGAAAGATCGACTGCCCAATACGACCAATGTGAGTTTTGAGTATATTGAGGGAGAGGCGATCCTCCTGCATCTCGATCAATTCGGCATCTGTGCCTCCTCCGGTTCGGCCTGCACCTCAGGTTCACTTGAACCATCCCATGTGCTCCGGGCGATGGGAGTGCCGTTTACTGCGGCCCATGGTTCCATCCGCTTTAGTCTGAGTATCTATAACACTGAAGATGAAGTGGATTATATTTTAGAAAAATTACCCCCTGTTATTGCTAATCTCCGGGCCATGTCGCCATTCTGGGCTGACCGGGATAAGATCGCAGGTGGCGGTTCCTGCTCCAGTTGTGGCTGCGGGAAATAGAAGTTTGTGTGTGCAGCGGTTTGTTCTTTCAGGTGTTAAGGGTGGTGCGGTCTGGACCACTCTTTCATCTGCCTGATTGATCAGTGAGCTCATAATGACATCTATAGATTAACTAACCTACCGATTAAACAGCCTAACCAAGGGTTCCAATATGATTGTTGTTCCTCCTTCCTATGAAATCATGCGTGATCTTGATGAGCAGTCCCTCCCTGTGCGTATCGAGGGGTGCGGTCGTCTCTGTTATAAGAGTGAAGATAAGATCACTGCAGAATCAGCACCCGGTTTTGTTAAAACGATTCTGAAGCATGGTCACAACTCGGTCACTGAGATGGCGGTGCTCACCCTTGAGGTGATGGTTGAGAAGGAAAATATCGCCGCAAAGCTGTATACTGTTCTGCCGAAATATCTGACGATTGATTCCCTTGATAAAAATATTCTGCTTATCACGAGTTCTGTCCGTGGTTTCAGAGAGTTGTTTATTGATCATGGTAATCTGAAAATTGTTAAAGCCATAACAGCGTATCTGCTCCAGCATCATCCTCTGTTTTTTGAGGACATTACGCCTGAACGAGGTATCGTCAGCCAGGCGGGTGTCATGGTGAAAAAGCTGTATCTCTCTGAGGTTGCTGAGCTTCCTGCTCATTTATACGGAAGACATCGCTGGGTTGCTGTAAAATTTACCGTGAACCGGGCTGTGACCCATGAGCTGGTGCGTCATCGACCATGCAGCTTCCTGCAGGAGAGCCAGCGCTATTGTCGGTATGGTACGGATAAATTTGGCAATCAGGTGACCTTTGTTAAGCCCCTCTTTTACGCTGAGGATTCAGAAGAGTATAAGGTCTGGACTCAGGCCATGGAAGATACAGAGAGGTTGTACCTCAAGCTGCTTGAAACATCATCACCCCAGGCCGCGAGAACCGTGTTGCCGAATTCCTGCAAGACTGAGCTGATTGTTTTTGCCAATCTCTTTCAATGGGCTCATATGTTCAAATTACGGGCGACAAAGGGCGCGGATCCGTCCATGCGTGAAGTGATGATTCCATTGTTTAAAGAATTTAAGGAAGTATTCCCTGAGGTATATGGTTCGCTTGATCTTGATTTGACCTGATTCTCTATTTTTATTTTGATAGCCTATTCCGTTTGGGATGGGCTATTTTTTTGTAAAGTGGTTCAGCTTTAAGTTTGAATATACGTATTTATGCGGATTGATCTCAGTCTGAAAGTGGTGTAAACACTCAGGGATTTTTTTATATAAGAATTCGTAACTATGAAAGTTAATAGTAGTATCACAATAACCATGAGGAGAACAACATGGCGTTAGACCCAACCAAACATGCGGACTGGGAAATTGCAGAAGATGCAGAGAAGAACATGAAGACCATTTACGAAGTTGCTGAGCAACTTGGTATCGAGGAGAAGGAACTCCTTCCTCACGGTCATTACTTCGGAAAACTGGATTACCGTAAGATTCTTGAACGTACTAAAGATCGTCCTGATGGGAAATATGTTGATGTAACTGCTATTTCTCCAACTCCACTTGGTGAAGGCAAATCCACCTGTGTTATGGGTCTTGTTCAAGGTCTTGGTAAGCGGGGCAAGTCTGTTGTCGGTGCGGTTCGTCAACCTTCAGGCGGCCCTACTATGAATATCAAGGGTTCTGCTGCTGGTGGTGGTTTAGCTCAGTGTATTCCTTTAACTCCATTCTCTTTGGGTTTTACTGGTGACATCAATGCCATTATGAACTCCCATAACCTGGGTATGGTGGCACTCACCTCAAGAATGCAACATGAGGCCAATAAGACCGACGCTCAATTAAAAGAGATTGGCCTTAAGAGACTTGATATTCACCCCAAGCGCGTTGAGTTTGGTTGGATTATTGATTTCTGTGCCCAGGCCCTGAGAGATATCACCATTGGTCAAGGACCTGGTAAGCTCGATGGTTTCACCATGAAGTCAAAATTTGCCATTGCGGTAAGTTCTGAAATTATGGCCATTCTTTCCATTACCCGTGATCTTAAAGATATGCGCGAGCGCATTGGTAAGATCGTTGTGGCTTATGATCGTCAAGATCGTCCTGTTACCACAGAAGATCTCGATGTGGCAGGCGCCATGACCGCGTGGATGGTTGAAGCTCTTAATCCAAACCTCATGCAAACCTTAGAAGGTCAGCCGGTTGTTGTTCATGCTGGACCTTTTGCCAATATCGCTATCGGCCAGTCTTCCGTTATTGCTGACCGTGTTGCTCTTAAAATTGCTGATTACAATGTTACCGAGTCTGGTTTCGGTGCTGATATCGGTTTCGAGAAATTCTGGAACCTCAAATGTCGTTACTCCGGCCTTAAGCCAAACTGTGCAGTTGTTGTTGCGACAATCCGTGCCCTTAAATGTCACGGTGGTGCACCAATTCCAGTTCCAGGTCGGCCAATGCCTAAAGAGTATGAGGGTGAGAACGTTGGTTGGGTTGAAGAGGGTTGTAAGAACCTTGTTCATCACATCGAAACGGTTAAGAAAGCGGGTATTAACCCTGTTGTTTGTATCAACGCCTTCTATACCGATACCGATGCTGAGATTGCTGCTGTTCGTCGTATTGGTGAGGCGGCTGGTGCCAGAGTTGCTCTTTCCCGTCACTGGGAGCTTGGTGGTGCTGGTGCTCTTGAGTTTGCTGATGCCGTTGTTGATGCCTGTGAAGAGCCTAATGAGTTTAAATTCCTCTATGATCTGAGTATGCCTCTTGATGATCGTATTGATATTATTGCTAAAGAAGTATATGGCGCTGATGGCGTTTCTTATACCCCTGAAGCTAAGGTTAAACTCGAGCGCTTGAAGGCTGATCCAGAGATCAGTGAGCTTTCCACCTGTATGGTTAAGACTCACCTGTCTCTTTCCCATGATCCTAAGCTCAAAGGTGTGCCTAAGGGTTGGACCTTACCAATCAGTGACATCCTCACCTATAAGGGTGCTGGTTTTGTTGTGCCGGTTGCCGGTGCTATCAGCCTTATGCCTGGTACTGGTTCTAATCCTGCCTACCGCCGCGTTGATGTTGACGTCGAGACTGGCAAGATTGAAGGTGTATTCTAGTTTGTAAGAATTTCATCCTGAAGTTTGCTTGAAAAGGGCCATGTGGAGAAAATCCACATGGCCCTTTTTTTGTTTGAGGCGGGGTCATAAAAATTGCTATGATAATAATTGGTTAAATTATCCAAAGTCTTAATTCCTTAAATGATACTCGAGCTGCCCTTTTCCTATGACTTCTGCAAATCCAAATATAAAAAAATCATCCCTTTCATCCTCTGTAAAGGATCAGTCTGGTGCTGGGAAATTAAAGATTGGTGATATCCTGCGTAAGGAGGGTCAGATCAATTCCAGTATGCTGACTGAGGCCACGGAGTTGCAAAAGAAGAACGGCGGGAGATTGTCGAGTATTCTGTTGCAGCTGGGGTATATTGAGGATGATACCGTGAGTAAGATTCTCAGCAGAATTATGAATTTTACGACGGTCAATATCGAAGATGAGCACCCAGCAGAAGACGTTCGCAAAATAGTCAGTGTTGATCTTGCCAAGAAGTACCTCATTTTTCCGATTCGTATGACGGGTAAAACCCTCATGATTGCCATGAGTGAGCCTACGAATACAGAGGCCATTGATGAGATTCAATTTGAATTGAAGATGGGGCTTGATGTTAATGTGGCCACGGAGCGTGAGATTGCCGATGCGATTCTCAAGTATTACGGGATATCTGAGGAGGAACATCGGGAGTTGCTCGGTTTAAGGGCAGAGGATGATGAGGAGGAAGAAGAGGACGTTGCCAGTATTGAAGATTTTGGATCCCTCGCCTCTGAAGTTGCCGATGATATGGCCATTGAAGCATCAGACATGGACGATGGTCCGGAGCAATTTTCAGCCTCGGATGCACCCATTATCAAGCTGGTCAACGGTATCTTAATTAAGGCGGTGAAGGATGGGGTTTCCGATGTGCACATTGAACCCTATGAGAAGAATCTTCAGGTTCGCTATCGTCTCGATGGTTCGCTGTATAAGTCGATGAACCTGCCTGTAGGCATCAAAAATGCCTTAACCTCACGTCTCAAGATTTTGTCAAACCTCGATATTACAGAGCGGAGGATTCCCCAGGACGGTCGTATCAAAATGCGAATTGGCCGCAATAAGGTGGTAGATTTCCGTGTATCAACCCTGCCGACCCTGTACGGCGAGTCCATTGTTCTGCGTATTCTTGACAAGGGTTCGCTCAATGTTGACTTGACCAAACTCGGTTTTGAAGTGGAAACCTTTGAGGCGTTGAAGCGGAGTCTTGATCGTCCCCAGGGTCTGCTGCTGGTCACGGGGCCTACGGGTTCTGGAAAGACGGTAACCCTGTACTCGGCCTTAAACTCCTTAAACAAAGAGGATACGAAGATTCTGACGGCTGAAGATCCGGTGGAATTTAACTTTAAGGGTATTAATCAGGTTAATGTCCATCAGGAAGTGGGCATGACCTTTCCGGCAGCCCTCAAGGCGTTCCTGCGCCAAGATCCTGATATAATCATGGTTGGTGAGATTCGTGATATTGAAACGGCTGAGATTGCCATAAAGGCCGCCATGACCGGCCATCTCGTTTTCTCGACACTCCACACCAACGACGCGGTAGCGACCATTGGCCGTCTTGTCGATATCGGCATCCCGCCCTTTATGCTGGCTTCATCCCTGACCATGGTTCTGGCTCAACGATTGGGCCGCCGTCTCTGCGCAAACTGTAAGACCCCGCTCGATAGACCTACTGATGCTGATTTGCTTAAGAGTTATGGTTTTGATGACCGTCTTCTGGCAAGAGACTGGACCCTGTTTGAGCCCAAGGGATGTGGTGTGTGCAAGGGCGGCGGATATAAGGGCCGGGTTGGTTTTTTTGAACTCATGGAGGTGACCGATGCCGTG
>JBFFNY010000054.1:0-8556 GCA_041562955.1 Desulfurivibrionaceae bacterium
AGACAGTCGATGAAACTGGTGCCGTTTACCGGATCACCGCCGATACCGACACAGGAGGACTGGCCGAACCCGTGCTTCGTGAGCTGATCCACCACCTCATAGGTCAAGGTGCCGGAGCGGGACACCACACCGATGGGGCCGCCGGGCGTATGAATACTTCCCGGCATAATCCCGAGCTTGCACACGCCGGGGGTGATGACCCCGGGGCAATTCGGCCCGATGAGACGAACATTTTTGCCCACAAGAAATGCCATGACCTTCAGCATATCCAGCACCGGAACCCCCTCGGTGATGCAGACAATGAGCGATACCCCTGAATCCGCAGCCTCCATAATGGCATCCGCAGCAAAGGGCGGGGGAACGAAGATCATCGAGGTATTCGCCCCGGTCTCCCGCACGGCCCCGCGCACCGTATTAAACACCGGAACCCCATCCATCATCTGCCCGCCCTTCCCCGGGGTTACACCTGCAACCACCCGGGTGCCGTACTCCACACAGGCGCGGGTGTGAAACTGACCTTCTTTCCCGGTAATACCCTGCACCACGACCTTCGTCTGGTCATCAACAAAAATTGACATGTTTTGATTTCCCTCAAGCGATTATGGCGGCAACCTTGGCGGCAGCATCGGCCAGGTCAACAGCAGTGGTAATATTCAGACCGGACTCCTGGAGAATCGCACGGCCGAGCTCGGCATTGGTCCCTTCCATCCGCACCACCACAGGAACCTGAATGTCCACCTTGCGTGCAGCCTGCACCAGCCCTTCAGCCAGCACATCACAACGAAGAATGCCGCCAAATATATTGATCAGCACCCCCTGCACCCTTTCATCATCAAGGATGAGGCGAAACCCCTCCTCCACCATTGCCGCGGAGGCACCACCGCCGACATCGAGAAAATTTGCCGGAGAACCGCCAGCCTGCTTGATCATATCCATGGTGGCCATGGCAAGGCCTGCACCATTCACCATATTGCCGATGGTCCCGTCGAGGTTGATATAATTGAGACCCGATTTTGAGGCCTGAACCTCAATGGGATCTTCCTCGGTCTCATCCCGCATGGCGACGATATCGGCATGACGGTATAAACTGTTGGCATCCACATCCATCTTGGCATCGAGGGCCACCACATCCCCGGAACCGGTGACCGCCAGGGGATTGATTTCGACAAGGGAACAGTCATACTGCGTAAAGAGGCCATAGAGGGCGGACAGCAGCGTGCCGAAGGATTTGAGACTCTGGCCCGCGAGGTCGAGACCGAACCCGACCTCGCGTATCTGGTAGGGCTGCAGCCCGGCCAGGGGATTGACCCGGACCTGAATCAGCTTTTCCGGGGTGTGGGCCGCCACCTCCTCGATGTCCATGCCGCCCTCCTGGCTGGCCATGATCATGATGGATGCGGTCTGCCGGTCTGGCAGGATGGACAGGTAGAGTTCGCGCTGGATATCCAGCCCCTGCTCCACCAGAATGCGTTCCACTTTTTTACCCTTGGGGCCGGTCTGTTTCGTCACCAGGGTCATTCCCAGAATAGCTTTGGCCACCCCCTTCACCTCTGCAGGGGAATGGGCCAGCTTCACTCCGCCCCCCTTTCCCCGCCCGCCTGCATGGATCTGCGCCTTGACCACCACCGGATAGGTGGCGAGGGATTCCGCCTGTCCAACCGCCTCCTCGACGCTGAAGGCAACATGCCCTTCGGGAATGGCCACCCCAGCGGTGCGGAACAGTTTTTTGGCCTGATATTCATGAATCTTCATCGCAGGACTCCTTCTCCATCTCTTGTAACGGGATGCCTAGTTAACACTGATCCCAACATTCTACTCAGGAATTCGCCTTAATTGCCATACCCATTCCAACAAAGACTGCTGTTATCTCATCCAGAATGACCGGGTCATCAATGGTCGACGGCATACGATACTCCGTGCCATTGGCAATGGCACGCATGGTACCCCGCAGAATTTTACCGGACCGCGTCTTTGGCAGACGGGAGACAATGGCCGAAACCTTATAGCAGGCGATGGGGCCGATCTTGTTCCGCACCAGCTGTGCCAATTCATGGCCAAGCTCTGTTTCATCACGATCACACCCCGACTTCAGCACCACTAGTCCCACGGGCAACTGCCCCTTGAGCTGGTCCGCTGTCCCGACCACGGCACATTCCGCAACATCCGGGTGGGTGGCCACCACCTCCTCCATGGCGCCGGTGGATAGACGATGGCCGGCGATATTGATCACATCATCCATCCGCCCCATGATAAAGACATAGCCGTCGTCGTCAATATAACCGCCGTCACTGGTTTCATAATATCCGGGATAATTGGTCAGATAGGAGGAGTGAAACTTGGCAGGATCACGCCACAGGGACGTAAGGGTGCCCGGGGGCAGTGGTAATTTCACCACCACATTCCCCTCTTCATTCGCGCCAAGTTTCTTCCCGGTATCATCAAGAATCTGCACATCATAACCGGGGCAGGGTTTGGTCGGCGATCCAGCCTTCACCGGAAAGGGTTCAATGCCGCGGCAGTTGCCGACAATGGCCCAGCCGGTTTCGGTCTGCCACCAGTGGTCAATAACCGGGACCTGCAGCAACCCACTGGCCCAATGATAGGTGTCCGGATCCAGCCGTTCCCCGGCCAGATAGAGGGCTTCAAAGCAGGACAGGTCATAGCTCCTGCACAGCGTCCCTTCCGGGTCTTCTTTCTTGATCGCCCGAAAGGCGGTGGGGGCGGTGAACATCACCTTCACGCCGTACTCATGGATGACCCGCCAGAAGGCTCCGGCATCCGGGGTGGAGACGGGTTTCCCCTCATAAAAAACAGTGGTGCAGCCCGCCAGCAGCGGCCCATACACGATATAGGAATGGCCGACGACCCAGCCGACATCGGACGCCGACCAAAACACATCACCGGCATCAACATTATAGACATGCTTCATGGACCAGTTGAGCGCCACGGCATGACCGCCGTTATCGCGCATCACGCCCTTGGGCATGCCGGTGGTTCCAGAGGTATAGAGGATGTAGAGCGGATCGGTGGCCTGCACCGGGACACAGTCGGCCGGATGCGCCTCATGCACCAGGTCCTGCCAGTAATAATCATGGGGGGCGGTGCAGTGGGCCTTGATAAAATCCCGTTCATAGATGATCACCCCAGCCACCTGATGATCCGACAGGGAAAGGGCCTCATCCACAAGGGGTTTATAGGCCAGGATCTTCTTGCCTTCACGGGCCCCGGATGCCGTGACAATCAGTTTGGGCCGGGCATGATCGATACGAAGCGCCAGTTCACTGGGGGCAAAGCCGCCAAACACCACCGAGTGAACCGCACCGAGACGGGCACAGGCCAGCATGGCCATGGCCGCCTGGGGAATCATGGGCATATAGATAATGACCGTATCACCTTTTTCCACGCCCTTTGCCTTGAGGGCGCCGGCAAAAACGGCAACCTGGTCCAGGAGCTCCCCATAGGAAATCCTCTCCTTCACGCCGGTCACCGGAGAGTCAAAGATGATGGCCGTCTGCTGACCGCGACCATTTTCAACATGGCGATCCACGGCATTATAACAGGTATTCAGAACCCCCTTGGGAAACCAGTGATAATAGTCTGGTGTTTCGGTCAGAACTTCAGGACATTCCGTAATCCAGTCAATGCCCTTGGCTGCTTCACCCCAAAAGACTTCAGGATCTTCGATACTCTGCTTAAACACATCACGATACCCCATCGACGTCTCCTCACTTGCCATAAAGTAGGCATTTTCACCCTAAGTATATTCACCTAAGAAGCAGTGACTATCATCCATTTCTGCAATTGTCAATGCATGGGCCTGTCGAAAAAATTACTGACACACACTCAACACGTATTTTTACCAACACATCTTTTAGAAATCTGTTAAACAAAAAATACAGTCCAAACAACAAGGGTCAATGCAATGTTTACAGAAATGCTGACATCACTCCGCAACAACAGACTACCCGCACCGCTTTCAATCCGAGGCAGACTGCAGATTGCCCTGATTAAAAAACAGGCCATCCTGAACCTGCCGCAGACGTTCCGCGTTGCTGATCCCAAAATAAATCCCCGTGCCGATCACATGGTCTGGGCCGCGGTCTTACTTGAGGACCAGGATCTGTTCGACATCACCATTTCGATTCTTCTGACCGAGGCCCATTTTCATTCGGCCCAAGCTCAAACAAATGGTGCAGAGAACCGGAGCGTGATAAAAAAAAACCTGGAGGAACTCGTCGCCATTCCTGCGGACACACAACTTAAGGAAACCATTAACAAGAGCATCGAAAAAATATCTGCTTTCAACATCTTACCGTAAATCGCCATTGACTTTTTTTTCATGGAGGATAGTATGTTTTTTTTTAAAAATTGTATTTTTATTCACTTAAAATCGCATAAATATGCTGGTTTTTTTTATTCAAATAGTTGACCATTTCCCATGCGCCTATTTTTCATATTATTCTTATTGACCGTCTCCCCTCTGATCCCCCTTGCGGCCAGCGGATCAGAAGAACTTTCCCATGAAGACCAGCTAGAATTTGACCGGCTCATGGGGGTGCTCGACAAACATACCGACATTGCCACCTTCACTAAGATGAATGCGGACTTTATCCCCGGCATGGTCACCGTGCTCCAGGGACGTGACCTTGAAGCGCGTGGGAAACGAAATGTCATGGAGGCGTTGACCCTTGTTCCGGGCCTCGATATTTCCCTGACCCAGAGCGGCACGCCGTCCATGACCAGCCGCGGAATCGGTTCACCCTATCTCCCAGCCACATCACTCATCATGCTTGACGGCGTTTCAATGAACTCCACGACGTTCGGCGCAGCTTCAATCACCTGCGGGATCCCGATTGAACAGGTTGAACGCATTGAAGTCATCCGCGGCCCCGGCACTTCAGTGAATGGTGAATTTGCGTACAATTCTGTGGTCAACATCATCACCCGCCAGGAAGGCAACTCAATTCACGCCTCATACGGCAGATTCAAGACCTATAGCGGCGGCGGGCTGCTGTCCTACACTAACCCGGAAGAACATATTGATTTCTCAGTCAATATGGCGACAACCGATACGGATGGCGCTGATCATGCCTATGGCCCTGACAACTTCGGCAATTACGGCCATGCCAATGAGGACCGTGAACTCGACTCCATTTTTGGATATTTCAAATATCATAATTTTTCCATTACAAGCTCCTATATCACTGGTGGAGAAGGGGAGTTCTTTGACCCCTACCCCAACCACACCGATACAATCACCTCGACTCAAAATGTGACATCGATTGAAGCCAAACAAATGATTCAACCGCTGAACACCGTCCATATGCTGTTCAAGCTGGGCTGGTTATATAGTGAAATGGATGTCGACCGTACGAGAATAGCCCCTCCGGGGTTTACCATTGCCCTTCCGCCAACGTATGCCCCAACGATCTTTGATGAGGGTGTTAGCTTTGGCTTCTATAATGAAGAGGAGAAAATATTTGCCGGTGTTGAGACCACCTGGAAGGCAACCCCCGGCAACACCGTCACCCTCGCGCTGAACTACAATCATACCCAACTCAACGACACGTATATGCGTGCTGACGTTGACACTCTGACCTTCCAGCCTATTCCATGGCAAAAACTCACTGGAGATACTAATTTCATGGATGAAGACGCCACCCGCAACCATATTTCCGTGGCCCTTCAGGATGAATACTCGTTAAGCCAAACCATCACGATCATGGCAGGCCTGCGGTATGACCATTATTCAGATGTGGAAGATGACCAGGTCACCCCGAGAATTTCCGGGGTGTGGCAGCCGACAGAACACCATATCTTCAAACTGCAATACGCCAAGGCCTTCCGTCCTCCGACCTTCATTGAGCTTACTGGCTCAGCTAATTTCCTTGAAGGAAATCCCACGATCAATTCTGAAACCATCGACACCTATGAACTGGGTTATATCTTTAGAAAGAATGGTACCATTGCCAAGGTCACACTTTTTTACTCAGACCTCGAGGACCTTATCACAGCAGAGATGGTTGGATCTACTGTAAGCTATACCAACAATGCCAGTGCAACCCAAACCGGGTTTGAATTGGAACTCCGTCACAATATCCTGAACAATCTGGAGTTTGACTCCAATCTTTCCTATGCTGAAACCAATGATGATGACACCGATGAAGAGGTTGTGAACGGGCGGAACTGGCTTGTCAATCTTGGCTTGACCTATGCCCCCTGCGACTGGAGTTCCATCAATACACAATACCGGTATGTAGACCAGCGCTATCGCTCAGCAACAGACCCACGAGACGACTTACAAAGTTATGACGTGGTTGATGTAACCCTGTCCCTCTTTCCAACCATGGTTCAGGGTCTCACCCTGCGTACAGGCCTGAAAAATGTTTTTGATGCCCAGGCCTACGTTGCGTCAGGTTTGGCCCCATTTTATGCAACGGATCAGGCTGCTGATTTCCCTGTTCTTGACCGCTTTTGGTGGGTACAGGCCACCTATGATTTTTAAATACCCTTGCCGAACATCATGCCCCGTTTATAAAAATTTTACCCACTGGCCCTTAATGCTTAGAATCCTGCAAAACATAAAACACACAAAACATACCTGCATGGGTATTGCGCTAAGTTGCGTCCTTGTTTGTTTCTGTTTTCTGCTGCCTGCTCAGGCAACAGCTATGGATGGAGCCGAATCACGCAAACTCATGGCCGGGCTTGAACTTTTCCCCAGCTTCCTTGCCGCAGACCAACAGATACAGTCAAAAAAAGATTCTGAAGGGGGGCTGCAACTGGTTATTCTCTACACGACCGACAGGCGAACCGCTGAAAAAATGGCGTCACGCCTCAGGCAGATCGGCAAGATAAAGGCCATTCCTATTCACACCACTGTGATCCAGGCCAGCACCTTCAATCAGTCCGATCTTCAGCCTGCAGGCATTTTCATCAGTCAAGAGAACATTGCGGATCTCAACTCCATAGTTGAATACGGAGAAACACATTCCATCATTACGTTCTCACCCTTTACCGATGACCTTAAGATGGGGGTTACGGGCTCCATTTCCATCACAGCTCGCATCAGACCGCAGGTCAACATGAACACCTTAAAGTCATCTAAACTTGTAATCAAACCCTTCTTCCTTCGTATTTCTAAACAATATTCCCGCTAATCACGTGACAAAGATCACTGGCAGAGCAGAGCTGAATAAATCGTATCACGGTCGAATTACGCTTATTTTTGTGCTTCTTGCCGCCGTCCTAGAAGGTTTCCTTGCCGGATATTGGCTCCTGGTGCTGGCACCACGTCTGCAGTCAGAAAATACGGCCTATTCCCACGCCCTTTCCGAGGCCCAGGCCCAGGCCCTTTCCAATATTATTTCCGAAAAAAAAGGTTCCATGCGTAAAGAGCTGCTGGCCATAGCCACGGACAATATCCTTCTCTTCAGGCTGCCCCAGTCAGACAAACCCTTTACCAAAAAAATCAGGCTAGAACTTGATTACGAATCCCTCAACATGAGTGAGCATGATCTTGACATTATTCGCGGTGAGCAGCAGCCCTCACAGACCATGGCCATTGAGATTCCTCTGTTCAACACCACAAACAACGAACTCATCGGCATTGCCCACTTCAGTAATAATCTCGAAATTTTTCAAGAATTAAAAGACAAAATTCGGACCAAACTTGCCATGGGCTCAGGCCTGATCATGGTGATTCTCATCGGGGTCTGGTTTGCGGTCTCAAGGCTCAACCTCAAACTCCAGGCCTTCACGTATGAACTTGCCCGAGAAAGAGAAATGTCCAAAAAAATGCAAGATTCACTCATGGACAGTCGGATCATTCTTGATACCAGCGGTGTCATCACCGAGATCAACCCCTACACCCTGAATCTTTTCGGGTACAGTGCGGAAGAAATGATCGGTTCCCATATTTCTCATTTCATGGAACAGAATCTTCTCTTCAGCGGCACACACCTCGTTGAATTTATATCCAAACACGTCTTCGACAACACCGAACTCAACTTCTATCACAAGAATGGCCAGATCATTCCCCTTATGTTTTCCGGGGCCATGGTCAATGATCCGGAGGGAAATTTTGCCGGTATCATCTGTATTGGTAAGGACATTACCCCCCTCAAAACTGCAGAAAAACAGATTCAGGAAAAACAGGCGCAAATGGCCCATGCCGGGCGTCTCTCAGCCCTGGGGGAAATGGCCACCGGCATTGCCCATGAAATCAATCAACCCCTTTACATCATCCGTCTTGCCGCCGATGCCATCGCCGACTACTTCACCATGAACGACAGAGACGCCATTGAGGCACAGGATGTAAAAACCATTATCAGCCAGATCAACAGGGCGGACACCATCATTACCAATATGCGCTCTTTTGCCCGTATTGAGACAGGGTCACTCATCCCCACGGACATTAACAACCCGGTAGAACAGGCCCTGTCCTTTTTCAGAGAACAGTTTCGCAAAAACGGTATCATCCTCAACGAAGAATTTGAATCGAACCTTCCCCCTGTCATTGCCAATGCTCAGAAGATTGAACAAATAATTATTAAT
>JBFFNY010000055.1:0-8529 GCA_041562955.1 Desulfurivibrionaceae bacterium
CCTTATTAAGAATAATCGCCACGGCGAAATTTTGCGGTTTCCAGATAACAGGCGGCAGAGACCCGCTCCACCAACTCCGCAAGGGGATCATTTTCCGGAAGCTGTTCTTTAATATTCACCAAAACCTGCGAATCTTCTTCAAGACGGACCACAAAGGATTCCAAATCCTCTTCAGACAAGGACTGATCCGCGAGTGCGGCAGCAAAAGACTCCATGCAGTCAATGGTGGCTTCCGCAAGCTTCACGCCCTGCATCCTCACCTGAGGATCACCCTGCTCAACCTCACCCACCTCCGCCACACCACTCATGGCAGCAACATCCTGCACCGGTGTCATCTGCCCCTGCAGCAATTGTCTGAAATCAACAGCGGACAACGACGACGACTTTTTCCCACTGGATGACTTGGATGTCTGCCCAGTCTTATTGATCTTCATAGCAAACGACTCCCCCTTTCTCTTTAACGCAGCGTTGACGGTAAAATATCCATTATTTTAGAATCCACCAACTTCCGGGTGGCCTCATCAACCTCAAGGACATGCGGATACCACGGCTTCATACGGCAATCAAACACAATGGGCGGCGTCAAACCCACATGGAACCGATCCACCAGTTGACCGGCACCATAGATATCCGCAGCCGGTTCAAAACGGGTAAAAAAGGACCAGATGAACTCCTGAATATTCTCCGTGGCATCCGCAGTGGAATCCACCAGGAGAACCACCTGCCACCCCGCGAGTCCTCCATGCACGGCCAAACGCCTGGCAAGATCCTTATCATCTGCATAGGAATCCCCTTCAACCACCAGCGTTCCGGGCAGATAGGGGTCTGGTCTGCGGCAACCACGGGGCAAATCGCCATGAAATTCTCTCGGCAGCACATTCTTCGCTTCTTTGCCAAGCCCCATCAGAAGCGCTTTCGAACCATTATTCACTGAAGGCCCTGTATAGTCTAAGGTATCCTGGGAGACATTAGCAAAGACAAAAAGGTCACGCTGCCAATCAACCCGTTCCAGAATATGGACCCACAGCGTTTTAAAATCTTCGATATCGATGTCACCATCGGTGATCATGAGAAATTTAGTCAGGGACAATTGACCTTCACCCATGATACGCAAGCCTGCCGCAAAGGCCTCACGCGGGTACCGGTCCGTAACCCGTGCCGCAGCAAGACAATGAAATCCGGCCTCGCCAAAGGTTTTCAACTGCTTGACCCCTGTCATCACCAATGGAAACAGAGGAGAAAGCAAATCCTGAAGAAAATCGCCGATATAAAAATCTTCCTGGCGCGGCCGGCCCACCACAGTGGCCGGATAAATCGCATCCTTGCGATGATAAAGATGATCCACCTGAAACACGGGATAATCATGGGTCAGGGAATTATAGCCGTAATGATCACCAAACGGCCCTTCAGGCCGCCGCAGGTGAGGAGGAACACTGCCGCACACGGCAAATTCGGCCTCTGCCACCAGACGATGGCCACCCAGAGGATTTTTGGTCATCCCCAGCTTTTCACCCACGAGCAGGGAGGCGAGCATCAGCTCGGGCAGGTTTTCCGGTAAGGGGGCAATGGCGGCCATCATGAGCGCCGGCGGCCCGCCGATGAACAGGGTCATGGGCAACGGTTCATTGCGTTTTTCCGCCTCAAAATAATGATAGCCGCCGCCCTTATGAATCTGCCAATGAATACCTGTGGTTTGATCATCGTAACGCTGAATTCGGTACATGCCGAGATTATGCCCGCGGCCGCCAGGATGTTCAGTATAGACGAGGGGCAGGGTCACAAAGGGGCCGCCATCCGTATCCCACGACGTGAGCATGGGCAGTTCCGTCAACCGCGCCGGAGATTGACAACACTCCAGCACCGGCCCGTCTTTTAAATCTTTCAGACCAATTTTCAACCCCTGGGGAATAAGTCCCCTCATTCCCCACACCTTGCTCAAGGTCGGCGGAAGCATGGTTTCAGCCGCGCGCACCACATCCGCCACAAACTTCTGAGCCCGAAAGCCAAAGGCAAGCTCCATACGGCGGGCTGTGCCGAAGAGATTCGTCACCACAGGGAACTTACTGCCGCGCACATTGGTGAACAGGAGGGCCGGCCCGCCCTGGCGGATCACCCGGCGATGAATCTCGGCAATCTCAAGATACGGATCAACCTCAACATTAATTTCAAGGAGGTCATTATCCTGACGCAAAACCGCCAGAAAATCCCGTAAATTACGCATTATTGGATGGCCCATATTGTTCTCCTCTCTCGATACAACGCCAACTTTAATAAAAAAAACACTATTACACTTTAAACCAGAAATAGAAATGGGTTATGCTCGTTACAGATCATTTTCGCCCGAGGAAAAGGGTATGGTACTCTTTCTCTTTGAGATGTCGGCCCATAAGTGCTGACAAATCATCCAGAAGGGTTGAAATCTCCTCATCTGTCATGCGCGGCACCAGAACCTCAAGAAGTTCCGACCGGGCAAAGGCTCTGACGAAATGCTGCAGTGACTCTTCGTCAGTCTGCCGGTTAAAACCGAAACAGATAGTATTGGGGTCAAAATCATTTTTCATGGAAATTCACTTTTTTAAAGAGTTTTTTGAGAAATTGGATATCCTGAAATTCCGTCGACGCATGAACATTTCGAAACAATGGTCAGCACACAACGTCCGAGTATTGACAAAACACCCTTAATCTTCACTTCAATCGTATACATTATGGCTTCAGACAATAACCTTGCCGTTAAAACCAGCTGGGTAACCATGGAAGGCGGTTACGAAACCACCCAGTCTCCTGTTATTATCAGAAACACACTGGAATATCTGCATAAAGGCAGATGCCTGCTCAATCTCCTGCGCAAAGGCTATCAGTCAGGGGGAACCATCCTCTACTCCTTTAATGACACAAGCGTCCTGATCGACAAGCCCAAGGACTGGCCCGGCGACATGTCAAAAATCAGGGTTGTGTTTCGCAATGAAGCCAAGGTCTGGATGCATTTTCAGACAACAGTCCGATCTATCGGCAAAGACAGCCTGAAATGTGATCCGCCCACCGCCCTCTTCATGCTTCAGCGCCGCATGCATTTCAGAGTCGAACTCCCCCAGGGAAGCCTTCTCACCTGCAGCTATAATAATGAGGAGTGCACCTTCGCCATCAAGGACATCAGTGCTGGAGGCTTACTCATTTCTGCAAAATTCAACTACGGCATTCCAGAAGCAGGAAACCATCTAAACCAACTGCGCATTTCCATCCCCTGTGACGAAGCTGCAAGCGGCGCCAAGAACGGGATGTGGGAGATCAAATTTGCAGAAGGGGATATTGTCCGTGAATTCATTCAGGAACAGCCCTTCATGCTCTTCAGTTACGGCGTCCGCTTCTATCCGACCAGCAGGGAAGAGGAACAGATCCTGCGCTATGTACGCCAACGGGAACTTGAACTTTTACGCAAAGGATTGGCCGAGTAGCTACCCCTCAGTCACTCTCACATGTACCGTTCTGGTGCGCGGCCCATCAAATTCACAGAAATAAATCTTCTGCCATGTCCCGAGCAGTAACCGGCCTTGCTCCACAAAGATGGTCTCTGAAGCCCCAAAGAGTGACGCCAGGACGTGGGAGGGTGAATTCCCCTCCATATGCCGATAGTCCAAGGTAAAGGGAATCATCTGCTCCAGCGCCATGACCATATCGGTCTGCACCGCGGGATCAGCCCCTTCATTAATCGTAATAGCCCCGGTCGTGTGTGGATTATACACATAACAGATGCCATCAATAATACCACTGCGCTGCACCGCTTCGGCAACGTTCTTGTGAATATCCACAAGCTCAAGGGACGTCGATGTCCTTACTGTGAATGATGACTTATACATAGTTGCCAATACCCCTTCGTCTCACGTTGCCCCCCTGCCCCTCACCACAAACAGCTACACCTTCTTCTGCCAGACCGGCATCATCTCATCAATGCGACTGAAATCTGGATTCTCATCAATATCCATATTCATTTTGCGGTTGGCAATGAGAATCCCACCGGGCTTGAGCTGTTCCTCCATGAGTTTTTCAAACTTTTCCTGCAACGTCTTTTCAGAAAAAGGACGGAAATAATAGACCACATCAAACTCTGCGAAACGGGAAAATTCCCAGATATCATCTTGAGAGACCGACTCAGGCCCCATAAGTTTCCTTGCAATTTCGTATGGATACGGGTCTTTCTCTATGCCGTAGGCGTCAAAATCCATGAGTTCGGCCATGAGCATAACATTGCCGATCCCGCATCCCACATCAATAAAAGTTGGATTTTTGACCGACACAAGCGCCTGAGCCAGCTTGATCTGATCATAGGCCTGCCTGGTGTCCATGGGCACAAAGGGATACTCGGTGGTGGTATCATTCGTGGTATGCTGAATGGAATCGCGGGTAAAATAACCGATAAAACGGTTAATGATGCCAAAGAAGACATCCAACTCTTCTTCACGATCATTGAGGGAATGAGGTTTCATGGGTGGTGACCTTGATGATTGTTCGTTTTTTTTAATTTCCTAAAACTCTATACCACAATCACCCCTTTTGGTCATCCAGGAGAAATGCTAGTTGAGAAACGTCTTAATGGACTCATCCTCAGCAAGAAGTGCGACAATATTATCTAATAGATTCTGCAATGACTCCTCGTCAAGGTCAAAGCCTATCTCATTTAAACGAACCAGCCCCTTAGACTGAGCAAAAGACTTGAGATCAATCTGCGTTTCCTCTTCAAGGCAGGGATACCCTGCCATTTTCGTCAGGATATTGGCAAGATAGACAATTGCCGCATTTTCCGAAAATTCTTCTTCCTGCCATGGGGAATGGTGATGCAACACCTGCATTACCACCTTTTGCGGAAAACACCATTGCTTGAGAAGCTTTGCCGCAATCTGACAATGGGTGACGCCCACCACCACCTTTTCAGCCTCATTAAAGCTGGTATGCGCCGTGGTGATATGATCAACAATATCCAAAAATTCCTGATGCAGATATTGATCTAAAACAATTTTCCCAAGATCATGGATCAGGGCTGAAATAAAGATGGTGTCATCAGCCTGACGCTGAAAATAACGCGCCAGATAATTGGCAGTATGGCTGCACACCAGCGAATGGGTCCAGAACCGCTTACGATTGTCATTATCCACTGTGGAAGAATCAAAAAACTTCTGCACCGCAAAAACCATGAGGAGTCCCTTGATTTCGCCAAGCCCCATCACCACGATGGCGTGCTTAACAGAACTCACCGTGCGGATGGTGCCGCAGAAAGGGGAATTCGCAAACTTCAAAACCTGAACCGCCAAAGCGGGATCCTGTTCAATAAGCTCTGTCACGCGATCAATATTGGTATCTTTATCATCAATGGCATCCATAATATCAGTGGATGTCTTGGGCAAGGTGGGAATCTGTTCAATGGCTGCAATAATGGAATCAAGTTTGTATCGTGACATAGATGACCTATGAAGAATTACAACGAGTTAAAGGGAGTTTTTTTAACTGTACGTTATTCACCATGAACATATCAACAGAGAAGAGATTAATTTTCATGAGGTGTCAAACATCCATCTACAGACAGAAGAACTGACAGCAAAGTGGTGCCGTAGAACCTCCTCCGCTGGAACCGAAACAGGCCTGTTACGAGAATAGATAAGCAGGCTTCAAGAGCCGTGAAAAACGACAGAACAGATTCGGCGACGACACAACTTCCTATTGCCCAACGCCTCTTTTTTATTGTACAAATTATAAATGTTTAACAAAAATACCCCCATGCCGGGGGAACAGCACATCTGCCCGCAGTCAGGGCTATCGATCATGACGAAGCCTGCCTGGCAGAAGATGCAGACAGGCAGTGATTACTTCCTGTCCTTCAGCTTTATCGGCGACAACATTCTCCTCACCGTTCCCCAGGGGAATGTTAGAACCGTTGACATGGAGCAAACAATAGAGGCACGGGAAACCGTCCTCCTCGATCATTTTGGCGAGATCAACCCCACATTTGTCGAAATTCGTGATTTTAGTTTCGTCCATGGGGTGCCCTCCCCCCTAACCCGCTCCCTCTACCGAAAATCCCTCCATGCTCAGGTGAATCAAAAAGGGCTCTTCATTATTAATGCCGGCTGGATTATACGTTCCGTCTTTCTTGCGGGCATGCGCCTGCATAAATTTCATTTCAAAATGAAGTTAAGCAAATCCTACGACCATGCCGTTGCAGAAGCCCAAAAACTGTTACAACCCATCTCAACCGAACCGCCGAAAGAATGGCATACCCGTACAGATTCAATCCGCTTAACGCATAAAATAATCGACCATTCAATTCTGTACACCATTGGTTCCGGGTACTTGGTCAAAGAAGATGTGCCGGAAATCCTTGCATCATTCGAGGAAATTCTGCAGTCAGAAGAACTTTCCCAACCCCCCATCTACTACCGCATTGCAGATTATTCAGAAATCCGGGATGGAGACTGGAGAGGTCGTATTTTATTCACCAAGGGTTTGAACAACTTATTCACCAAACATAATAGAACCCCGGCAGCCCAAGCTATCTTCGGTCTCAGCGCCCCCTTGCAGGCGGCAATGCAGCTTGCAAGCAAGATACTGAATTACCCTGTGTTTTACACGAAAACGAAAGATGAAGCCTTTGAGTGCATATACAACCTCCAGCAATCAGACCAAGAAGCCCCTTCTGCATCTCCACAAAACCAAAAGGAAGTTGAAGACATTCTGCGCGTTATCGCGACGATCATCTGGGATGATTCTGAGAAAATCATCCCACCGGACACCACGACTCATCACTTGGCACCTATTATAGAAGCCCTTATGGTGGTCAAACAGGATGTCGGCAGCCTCATTGCAGAAGCCCAGACACGAACAACGCTCATCAGTGAAAAAAACGCCCAGCTGGAAGCGGAGATACGCCGCCGGGAAAGAACAGAGACTCAGCTGATCGCCGCCATGCAGCAGGCCGAGGCGGCCAACCAGGCAAAAGGTGATTTCCTGGCCACCATGAGCCATGAAATCCGCACCCCCCTGAGCGGCATCCTGGGGATGATTCACCTGCTCAAGAACACAACACTCAGCGCAGAACAACAGAAATTCCTCAATATCTCCCACGAATCCGCCACATCACTTCTCAACCTCATTAACAACATCCTTGACTTCTCCAAGGTTGATCAGCGCCAGTTGCAGATGGAAGTGACCCCTTTCAATCTGGCGGAACTCTGCGCAACCTGCTGCAACCTTTTCAATAAGGATATCCTGGAAAAAGGTCTTGACCTCCATTGCACTATTGCCCCGAACCTCAACCGGTACATTATTGGCGACCCCGGGAAATTACGGCAGATCATCATCAATATCCTCAGCAATGCGATTAAATTTACCCCATCAGGGTCAATCACCCTGGATGCGGCGATTCAGAAACAGACCAACGAGCTCATCTCCATCACCTTCACGATTACCGACACGGGGATCGGCATTGCACAAGATAAAATGAGTACCATCTTTGACACCTTCACCCAAGCCGACTCATCAACCACCCGACAATATGGGGGAACAGGCCTTGGCCTTTCCATCAGCCGTAAAATCTGTCAATTCATGGATGGAGAACTCAGCGTAGCATCCACCCTCAAGAAGGGGACCTCATTCACCTTCACGTTGCCCTTTGGACTTGGAGATACGTTGCCCGCCCAAGCCATCCCAGAAACACGCAAAGAATACCAGCCGCCCGCTCACCATAAGGCCCGCATTCTCATCGTTGAAGACGAGCCCGTCAATCAACTCTTTGTGGAGGCCCTGCTTGACCAGTTTGGGTACCAGCACGACCATGCCGCGAATGGGCTTCAGGCCTTGGAATCCATCAAGAAAACCGTCTACGATATCATTCTCATGGACTGCCAGATGCCTGTGATGGATGGATACGATGCCACTGCAAAAATTCGCTCGCTGCAATTCAGCGGTCATCCGCCCATCATCATTGCCCTGACCGCCCACGCCATGGAAGGGGACCGTACGCGCTGCCTCGAATGCGGCATGGATGCGTATCTGGCAAAACCCATCGTGCCGTCACTTCTGCTCGAAACCATCGAGAAATACCTCTCCCAAAGCCAATGAATGACCGCCGAACCTTCTTGACCGGCTGGAGACATGAAATCCGCCCACCATGGTCGATTGCAACTGAACTCTTTCAAGGCCTGCACCAGTTGTCACCAGTGCATCAACGCCTGCCCCACAGCCATTATCGGCAAGGACCGGTTCGGTTACCCACTGCTGGATTTTTCAAAAGGAGAGTGTCTTTTCTGCCAGAAATGTCTGGAGGTCTGTCCAACCAACGCCTTGACACCAAGCAAATCACCGTGGAATCATGCAGCCGCCTTTGTCCTCTGGGGCTCCAATATGGCGGAAAACCACCCTATTCTCTGGTCACGCCTCACCGATCGCCGCCTCACCGCCCCCATGTCAAGGTCGCGGTGCTCGGCACCTTTGATGATTACCATAAAGCCCGCAGCCTGCGCTGGCCCGTAATTGACGGCAAGG
>JBFFNY010000056.1:0-8271 GCA_041562955.1 Desulfurivibrionaceae bacterium
AGTGGTTTACGTGGAAAGGCGGGAGCTGGCAGGAGGAGGTCGCGCAAATCAAGCATGAAACCTTCTGCGCCTCAGGCACACGTGATCTCACTCCTGAGGGTGAAAAAGCCATACGTGGTTTGTTTACACGGGCCTTTGGCACCCCCTGATGTAGTAGGGTTGCGACTGTTTCTGGACCGTTTCAGCGGGGTCGGTCCGGTCATGCCCCCTTGACCTTCTTTTGGGAAGGAAAAGGCTTGACAGCGCAGACCTATAGCGGTATTGTACCGCGCTTTCATGAAGGTCTTGCCCCTGAAATGAATACGAAAACATGTAAACGGCCCTCGATTTAAGGGCCGTTTTTTTATACTCCGTGGACTGACCACAACGAACCGCAACCAGAATTGAGGATGTACCCATGCTAGCTGACCTAAATAAAGTCCGTAATATTGGAATTAGTGCCCATATTGACTCAGGAAAAACAACCCTGACCGAGCGTGTCCTGTTTTACACGGATCGTATCCATGCCATTCACGAAGTGCGCGGCAAGGACGGTGTTGGTGCTGTTATGGACTCCATGGAACTTGAGAAAGAGCGCGGGATTACTATTCAGTCTGCTGCAACCTTCTGTAACTGGAAAGGGTATGATATCAATATTATTGATACCCCCGGTCACGTTGACTTTACCGTTGAAGTTGAGCGCGCCCTGCGTGTACTCGATGGTGCGGTGCTTATTCTCTGTTCGGTTGGCGGCGTTCAGTCCCAGTCCATCACCGTAAATCGTCAGATGACCCGTTATGATGTTCCCCGTGTCGTGTTCATTAATAAATGTGACCGGACCGGCGCGAATCCAAATCGTGTTACCCAGCAGATTCGTGAGAAGCTTGGCCTGAATGCCATTCACGTCCAGTTGCCCATGGGCCTTGAAGGTGATATGGAAGGGGTGATTGACCTGATCAAGATGAAGGCACTGTTCTTTGACGGTGAGAATGGCGAAGTGGTTCGCGAAGCAGAGATTCCAGCCCAGTATGTTGATGCTGCTGAAGCACTGCGTGAGGAGATGCTTGATGCCGCTTCCATGCATGATGATGAGCTGATGGAAGCGGTTCTTGAAGGAGAGCCCTCCGAAGAAATGATTGTCCGGGCCATCCGTCGCGGCACCCTGGACCTGGAGTTTGTTCCGGTCTTCATGGGAACTGCCTTTAAAAACAAAGGTGTTCAGCCTCTGTTGGACGGTATCTTGAAGTTTATGCCATGTCCTTTTGATGTTGAGAATAAGGCGCTCGATCTGGAAAATGATGAGGCTGAAGTTGTTGTCACCAATGATGTGAAGGATCCGCTGGTTGCCCTCGCGTTCAAACTTGAAGACGGTCGTTACGGCCAGTTGACCTATATCCGTATCTATCAGGGAACCTTGAAGAAGGGTGATTCGATTATCAATACCCGTACCGGGAAGAAGGTCAAGGTTGGCCGTCTCGTGCGGATGCACTCTGCTGAAATGGAAGAAATTGATTCTGCAGGTGCGGGTGATATTGTTGCGTTGTTTGGTGTTGACTGTGCCTCTGGTGATACCTTCTGTTCCACTGAGATCACCTACTCCATGACCTCCATGCATATTCCTGCCCCTGTTATCTCCCTGTCCATCAGCCCGGTGGATAACAAGGCCCAGCAGAATATGTCCAAGGCGCTGAATCGTTTCACCAAGGAAGATCCGACCTTTAAAACCCATGTTGATGATGAGACCAATGAAACCATCATTCAGGGTATGGGCGAGTTGCATCTTGAGGTGTATATTGAGCGGATGAAACGTGAGTACGGAGCTGAAGTGACCGTTGGTGCTCCTCGTGTTGCCTACCGTGAAACCATCACCCAGCGTGCTGATTTTGATTACACCCACAAGAAGCAGTCTGGTGGTTCCGGTCAGTTTGGCCGTGTTGCCGGTTATATGGAGCCGATTGAGGATGAGTCTGAGTTAGAGTACGAATTTGTTGACAAGATTGTCGGTGGTTCTATTCCGCGCGAGTTTATCAATTCCTGTGATAAAGGTTTTTCTGCCGCCATGGAAAAAGGCTCATTGGCTGAAGCGCCTATCACCGGCGTTCGCTGTGTAATCAACGATGGTAGTTCCCATGCCGTTGACTCCTCTGACGTTGCCTTTACCCTGGCAGCCCGTGGCGCTTTCCGTCAGGGATACCTGAAGGCCAAGCCGGTTCTCATGGAGCCCATCATGAAGGTGCAGGTCGAAGGTCCAACAGAATTCCAAGGCGGGATCATGGGTTCCATTAATCAGCGTCGCGGTCTCATTTCCGGTACTGCTGAAGAGGGGATGTACACGGTTGTTGATGCCGAGGTTCCTCTTTCCGAGATGTTCGGCTATTCCACGGTTCTGCGTTCTCTTACCCAGGGTAAGGCTGAATTTACCATGGAATTTGCAACCTATCGTCATGTGCCAAAGGCGATTACTGAAGAAATCATGGACGAGGTCAAGAAACGTAAGGCTGAGAAATAGGCTTTAAGTTCTTTTCCCCTTGTTTTTAAAGCCTCCTGCTCTCCTGCAGGAGGCTTTTTTTATTGGGGGAACGGTTTTCCCACTGTGAATGATCGGCACTCCAGGTTGTCGCCATGGTTCAGGGACGGCTGTTGGTCCTGACCCGGAAAATCTTCAGTTGCCGAATAAACGGATGACATTTTACCCTGTTGAAATTCTGATTTTCGTGTATTGATGATTTGAAAACGTAGTTCTTCCATCTTTTTAACTTCCAGGGTTGAATATAAAAAATGAAACGCGACGAACTGATAGAAAATAATCCGCTTCGCCTGTTAACTCCAGCTGCGGGCGGGCCGGTTGCCGGCCGCCACCTCGGCGTGGTTCTGGCCCCTGCTGGCACCGGGAAGACGGCGGTGTTGGTGCAGATCGGGCTGGATAAACTGCTGCGCGGTGAACGGGTTCTGCATGTGGGGCTGGGTGAATCCCTTGCCAATATCCAGTTATGGTACAGCGAGGTGTTTCAGGCCCTTGCCCGTTATACGCAGCTGGAAAATCCGGACCGGGTGGAAAACGAGATCATGGGGCATCGTCTCATCATGACCTTTATTGCTTCGTCGTTTTCCATCGACCAGTTTACCGCAAAGCTCGAATCTCTGAACCGTCATGATTTGCCCCTGCCTGACTGCATTCTGGTGGATGGCTTTTCGATGTTAGAGGATAAGCGCGGTGTTGCCGGTCAGCTCCGTGATTTTGCCAAAGAGAAGAACATCACGATCTGGCTTTCCTGTTCGGGAATGGAGGCGCAGGACTTTGACCTGGCCGATACGCTGCTGGAACTGCACCCGGGTGGTCATGGCGTTGCCGAAATCAGGGTGGTGAAAGATGGTCCAGGCTATGCAGAACCCGGGACGGCAATGGCGCTGAATCCGCAGAGTTTGATGCTGACGAGATAGGGTTAAGAGGTGAGGAGGGATTCCGGTCGCTCTTCTCTTGCCTCCTGTTCACGCCGAAGCCCACTCTCTTGATCCTTCGTAATTTATTCTCCACAGGTTTTAACAAACATGGAATTTCGCCCCTGTATTGACTTGCACAACGGCCAGGTGAAGCAGATTGTCGGCTCCACCCTCTCAGACACCAATGTCACCGAGCTGGAGACGAATTTTTCATCCACTCATCCTTCATCCTATTATGCTGAAATGTATAAACGGGACGGGTTGACCGGCGGCCATATCATTATGCTGGGTTCCGGCAATGAGGAGGCGGCCACTGAAGCTCTCGCCGCCTACCCCCAGGGGATGCAGGTCGGCGGCGGCATTACGGCCGACAATGCGGAGAAGTGGCTTGAGCGCGGGGCCAGCGGTGTCATTGTCACCTCCTGGGTCTTTCAAAACGGCCGGATCCATGAAGATCGTCTGCACCAATTGGTGAACACCGTTGGTCGGGAGCATTTGATCTTGGATCTGAGCTGTCGGCGTAAGGGGGATGCCTATTATATCGTCACGGATCGCTGGCAGAATTTTACCGAGGTCACGGTGACGCGCCAGTCGTTGGACTATTTCAGCCGGTTCTGTTGTGAATTTCTGGTTCATGCCGTTGATGTTGAGGGCAAATGTGATGGTATTGAAACGGAGCTTGCCGGGTATCTGGGCCAGTACTCTCCCCTGCCCACGACCTATGCGGGCGGTGTCAAAAATATTGGAGATCTGCATGAGATTAATCGTCTGGGCCATTCAAAACTCCATGCCACAGTAGGCAGTGCCCTTGATATCTTCGGCGGTACAACCATGACCTATGCAGAGGCTGTGGCGTTTCACAAGGCCCATTGCTCTGCCTGAGGGATGGGGGCTTTGCGGTAACCAAGACGGGCAAAGGCGGTCTGTTGGGCTACCGGTTCTGATGCCTCTTTATCCTGAAAATTCTGTTTCCCCCCTGCAAACGGCCTCTTCCATGAAATGGTATGTCTTTCTCCTCTGCGGTATCTGCTGTATTTCCACATCGGCTATTTTTGTCACGCTGGCCGGCGCTGAGCCGACCACCGCGGCATTTTACCGGAATGTGTTCGGTGCCCTGATCTGGGGCGCGCTCTATCGGTTCTCCACGCCCTTTAAGCCCTGCCCCCTCAAAGAAAAGTCCATGCTGAAGGTGAAAGTGGTCTGGCTCAGGACTTTTGCTGAAAGGGGCGGGGTCGCCTTTGTTCTGGCAGGACTCTGTCTCGCGTTTGCTGTTGATCTCTGGGCGTGGCATCGCTGTATCTTCCTGATTGGCGCAGGTCCGGCAACGCTTCTGGGGAATTTACAGGTCGTTTTCATTGCCCTGTTCAGTCATTTCACCTTTGGTGAAATACTGAAACGGTATTACTGGCCGGGATCGGGTCTGGCCTTGCTTGGTATCGGTCTGCTGACCCTGAGCCATGGTGTCGGCGGAGAGGTGCTCTGGGGTGTGCTCCTGGGTCTGTTTACCGCCCTGACCTATGCCGTTTTTCTGATTTTCTTAAAACTGCTTGGTCGGTATCATATCTCGCCGGAACAGACGCTGTTCTGGGTGGCCGCTGGAACCGCTGTTTTTCTGGCAGTTCCCATGGTGGTGGAGCAGCAGATGGTCCTGCCTGGTTTCAGAACCTTGGGTCTGCTGCTGCTCCATAGTCTCATCTCATCGGTGCTGGGGTGGTGGCTGATTGTCAAGGCGCTGCAGTATCTGCCTGTGGCCCAGACCGCAACCATTCTGCTGCTCCAGCCGTTGCTGACCTCCCTGTGGGGCCACCTGATTCTGGGTCAGCATCTGGACGGGATACAGATCGTTGGGGTCGGGGTGGCGTTGGTGGGAATTCGTCTGGCCAATTGGCAGGGGGTGAAATGATGGTTGAAAAGGTGAAAATACAATGCAGCAGGTGCGGCGTCGATCTGCTGCTGTCTGATCATGATCATGGTGACGGGGAGGTGCAGGGTCATGTGTCCGGTCCGCCGCTTTGTGGCATGTGTCTGCTCGAGGACGGAAGTTGCGGATGCAGCGATCCTGCTCCCGACACAGGTCTTTCCGGCGCTGACGCTCCCGGCGCTAACGCTCCTGGAGATGATGAATGAGTATTATTCGAGTGGATCCCTCCCTCTGTACCGGCTGCGGGCAATGCGTCAAGGTCTGTCCTAATAGTTGTTTCGTGTCTGTTGACCGCATCTCCCAGGTTTCCCATATGCGTTGTATGGAGTGCGGCCATTGTCTGGCCGCCTGTCCGGCCGGGGCGGTTACGGTGGAGGGTCTGGGGCTGGATCTTGGTTTTCACACCTTTAGCGAATATGCCGGGGTGATTGGTCCGGGCAAAGGGGATCTGGCCGATCTGGTGCGGGTGATGCGCTCGCGGCGCTCAGTCCGCCATTATAAGCCGCAGCCGGTTCCTCTGGCGATGTTGGAGGATTTGGTGAAGATCGGCACCACCGCCCCATCTGGGACGAACTGTCAGTTGTGGACCTTTGCCCTGGTGGATCAGCGGGAGGATGTGGTGGCCCTGGGTGACCGGGTGGCCCATTTTTTTCAGAAGCTGAATCGAAAGGCTGAAAATCCTCTGCTGCGTACCCTTGCCCGTGTCTTTGCGGGGGATCGTTTAGGCCGCTATTACCGCAACCATTATGAAACCGTTCAGCGTGGTCTTGATGCCTGGTATGATAAGGGGGAGGATCATCTCTTCCATGGTGCTCCGGCGCTTATCCTGGTGGGAGGTTCCACCCGTGGAAGTTGTCCGGGCGAAGACGCCCTGCTTGCCTCCGGACAGATACTGCTCGCGGCCCACCATATGGGGCTCGGCACCTGTCTCATCGGCTTTGTGGTGGAGGCCTTGAAACATGACGGATCGCTGAGGGCGGCTGTGGGTCTGGCTGAGGATGAGGAGATCTTTGCGGTGATTGCCCTTGGATATGGCGATGAGACGTATGCCGTGCCCGCCCCCCGGAAAGTGGTGGTGCCGAGGGTATTGCGGATGGGCACCCTGTCAGTTTAAGGAAAACATCCTGCGGATACAGTCAATCTTCTGCCGCTTCTCCTCAGGGTCACATTCTTCCTTGAGAAAGATGAGCGGGTTATGTAAGAGCTTGCCCACCAGGGAAGAGGTGAGTTTGTTAATGGCTTTGAGTTCCTGGGGGGATAAGTCAAGGCCCGAAAGGGTGCGCGAAAGCTCGGCTTGCCGCAGCTGCTCGGCATGATCGAAAAGATCGGTAATAGTGGGTTTGAGGGCCATATTCTCAAGCCAGCCGGAGAACTTGATCGCCTCTTCAGCCACAATGGCGCGGGCCTTATCTGCCTCGCCTTTACGATCCTTTTTGTTCATCTCCACGACCTGACTCAGGTCATCGACATCGTAGAGGTATATATTGTCAATCTCATTGAGGGCCGGGTCAAGGTCACGGGGCACGGCAATATCAATGAGAAAGAGGGGCTTGTTCCGGCGCGGGCGCATGATGGGCTTGACGTCATCATGGAAGAGGATTAAGTCCTGGGCCCCGGTGGAGCTGATCATGATGTCGGCCAGTTCAAGCTGGGGGATGAGCTCGGTCAGCCCCACGGCCTTGCCGTTGAACCGATTGGCCAGGGTCACCGCATTTTTAAGGGTACGGTTGGCCACGGTTATTTCCGTACATCCCTGACTCATCAGATGTTCGGCGGCAAGCTCGGCCATTTCCCCGGCCCCGACCAGCAACACTCTTTTATCCTTCAGGCTCCCAAAAATTTTCTTGGCCAGTTCGACGGCGGCATAGCTGATCGACACAGCGGAAGAACCGATATTGGTCTCGGTCCGGACACGTTTGGCTGAAGTGAAGGCCTTGTGGATGAGACGATTGAGGATGGTCCCCGTACATTTCCGGTCACAGGCTTCACGGTAGGCGTCCTTGAGCTGGCCTAAAATCTGCGGTTCACCCACCACCATGGAATCGAGGGAGGCGGCAACATGGTAGAGATGATTGACCGCATCAGCGCCGGTGTGCAGGTAGGTGTAGCGTGCCGCTTCTTCATCGCCCAGGTTTGAGTCGGCGAAGAGGAAGGAGCGGATGTGGCGCACGGTTTTTTCCGGGGTGGCTGAGGTGAAAATAACCTCCACCCGGTTGCAGGTGGAAAGAAAACAAAATTCCGTACAGCCTGGAACCTCTCCCAGTTTGGCCAGCGGCACTTCAATGTCGGGAAAGGCAAGTTTTTCACGTACTTCCACAGGGGCGGTTTTATGATTGACCCCAAGTACAAGAATCTGATCAACGGACATAGGTGTGGACTCCGGGGAGCAGGAAATTAACCCCCCACAGGGTGAAGAGAACAGCAAGAAAACCAAGAACCGACATGATGGCTGAACGTTTGCCGCGCCAGCCGATGGCCAGTCGTTGGTGGAGGAGTCCGGCATAGATAAACCAGGTGATGAGCGACCAGGTTTCTTTCGGGTCCCAATGCCAGTAACTTCCCCAGGCCTGTTTGGCCCAGAGTGAACCGGTGATGATGCCGAGGGTCAGGAGCGGGAAACCGATCGTCAAGCAATGCTGATTCAGTTGGTCCAGGGCATCAAGGGACGGCAACCGGTGGTAAAAGAGGGTAAACCGTTTTTTCTTGAGCTCCCGGTCCTGGATGAGATACATGATCCCGCCGCAAAAACCTAAGGCCAGAAAACCGTTGGCCAGAATCGCAACGGAGGCATGCACGGGCAGCCAGGTTGACTGCAGGGCGGGGGGAAGCTGGTTTATGACGCGGGATGAGAACAGGGCCACAGTCATTAACCCCTGGATGACCAGTGCGACAAAGGTGCCGAAATTCTTGATCTGATAGCGCCACCGGAA
>JBFFNY010000057.1:0-8268 GCA_041562955.1 Desulfurivibrionaceae bacterium
ACGAGACCCGACAACTATGCCACCGTATTCGCGGGGCAGCAGGGTCTATTAAAGCTGAGAAGCTCGCAGCGTCCGCAACCAGACTGGGTGATATAATCAAGGCCAATCAATTTGACAAGGCCGAAGCATGCTTTGCAGACCTTGAGCAATGCCTCGCGGAACTCCTCACCTTCACCCTTCCGTAACACCATCACATAATCATTCATAAAACAGGTGGTAACATTTCGGGAGGATCGTTATATTAGGATGATATTAATCCTCAACAGACACCACCCCCATGACCACAGAAAAAAAACCTGAAATATCCTATCCCTGCTCCTGGAAATATAATTTAATCGGTAGCGACATCAGATCCATCGAAAAAGCCGCCAGCGAAATCCTGGCCGACGGTTCCCATTCCCTCACCAAATCAAAACAGTCAAGCTCCGGCAAATATGTTTCTATGAACCTGGAACTGGAGGTGACATCCCAGTCCCACCGGGATTCAATCTTTATTCAATTCCGCGAGCATATTGATATTAAATTTGTGATTTAACCATGAATCCTCATGATATATTAAAACGAACACCTAGGACAAACTGTGGGGAATGCGGTTATCCTGCCTGTCTCGCCTTTGCGGCCAACGTATCTAAAAGCGGTGAAGACCCTCATAAATGTCCCTATATTGATCTCCAAGGTCTTGAGCTCAACCAGGCAACGAATACAAACCTCAATGACCTCGGCCGAGAACATGATCTAAACCTGATCAGCCACCTAAAAGGTAAAATACAAGGGCTTGATTTTGAGTCCTTAGCCTCGCCCCTGCAGGCAACCTTTAAAGACAATAGTTTGCACTTTTCCTATCTCGGCCAGCCCACTGTCGTGAGCAAATCGTCACTGCTCATTCACGGCGCAGAACCCCAAGATCCAAGGGATCAGATTCTCATCTATAATTACATCCATTTCGGCGGCGGCCCGCTTCCTGATTCAAACTGGATTGGCCTTGAGAGTTTACCCAACTCCATTTCTAAAATCAGAACCCTTGCCACCTATTGCGAAGAAAAACTATCCACTTTTTTCACAGGCAAAACCCCAGAACAACGCGAGGCCTGTTGCACAGCTGTAGGCGGAGTAATACTTGAAAACAGCAGCGCGGACCTGGTCGCATTAATCCATGTGCTTCCACAAATCCCTCAGCAACTCTTATTCTGGAATGAAGATACGGATGATGGGTTTGACGCCAAGGTGAAGATTTTATTCCCGGCCAATGTCCTGGATTACCTCGACATTGAGTCCCTGGTCTTCACCTCCGAAAGAATGGCCGAACTCATCATAGACCAGTCACAAGATGGTTCATCATGACACTGTCACTTTTCCATGACCCCCGGCCCCTTGCAGAAAAGCTGCGCCCTCAACACATTGAGGAGGTTGTCGGCCAGAACCACTTAATAGGCAAGGGGAAATTCCTTTCGACCCTCATGGCAACCAGTGCCATTCCATCGCTTATTCTTTGGGGACCTCCGGGCACGGGAAAAACCACCCTGGCACGGCTCCTTGCCCATCAGTCAAAATACGAGTTCATGTTTTTATCAGCCGTACTCTCCGGCGTCAAAGATATCCGTGCCATCATAGCCAGGGCTGAGAATCTACAGCGCCAAGGGACAGCAACGCTGCTTTTTGTTGATGAAATTCACCGCTTTAACAAGAGCCAACAGGATGGGTTTCTGCCCCATGTGGAAAGCGGCCTCATCACCCTCATTGGCGCGACCACAGAAAACCCATCGTTTCAGGTTGTGGCCCCCCTCCTGTCCCGCTGTCGTGTTTTAACCTTAAAGTCCCTGAGCCATGACGACTGCAAACAGATTGCCGAACGCGCCCTCAGTCACCCGGAGTTCGGCTTTAATTCGGCAGGCATCAGCTTTTGTGAGGAGTGTTTAAATTTACTCGTCAACCTTGCCGACGGCGATGCGAGACGGCTCCTCAACTCACTTGAAATTGCCGGTTCCCTCGCTGCAGAACAGGAAGACGGCAGCAGAGCCGTGACACTGGACCTGCTTCAAGATGCCTTTTCCCGCAACTCCTTACATTATGACAAAGACGGCGAAGAGCATTATAATCAAATTTCTGCCCTGCATAAAAGTCTGCGTGACAGTGATCCGGACGGGGCCTTATACTGGCTCAACCGGATGCTCATGGCTGGAGAAGATCCGCTCTATGCCGCCCGCAGAATGATCCGCTTTGCCTCCGAAGACATAGGCAACAGCGACCCCCAGGCATTACACATTGCCATAGCCGCACGGGACAGCTACCAGATGCTCGGAAGCCCTGAAGGAGAACTGGCCCTCAGTCAGGCCGTGTTATACCTTGCCACAGCCCCCAAAAGTAATGCGGTATACCAGGCCTTCACCAAGGTCCGCCAAGATATTAAACAGACGGGTTCCCTTCCCGTGCCCCATCATTTGCGCAACAGCACCTCAAAACTCACCAAGGAATTAGGATACGGCAAAGGGTATAAATATGCCCATGATGACCCCTTGGCCTTAGTCGACCAGGATCATCTTCCCGAAAAACTTTCAGGCGCAACCTATTATGAGCCTTCCAATCGTGGACATGAAGCCCTTATAAAGGATCGATTACAAAAATGGCGTCAGATTCTCTCAAAACGAAAAAAAACAATATGAACCAGACAAAAACATACCTCGCCGCTGTTTTCTTCGTCTTTGTATCTGTATTCAATGCAACTGGCATTCTGGCTGAGGAGCTCAGCCTTTATTACTCCAACGACATGTATGGCAAGGTCGAGCCCTGCGGCTGAAAAACGAATCAATTAGGCGGTCTGTCTAAACGTGCTACTTTTTGTGCTGACATCAAACGTAATGTGGCTTCACATCTCTTTATTGACAGCGGCTCGCTCTTCTTCAAACCCAACCATCAGGACAAATCAACCGACGTGGCCCTTGCCAAAAGCCTGGCGATCATTGAATGTCTTAATTTCATGCATTACGACGCAATCGGCCTTTCAACCCATGACCTGCAACTGGGGATTCACTTTCTTAAAAAACTCGAAACAGAGGCGACCTTCCCCTTTCTCAGCGCGAACATCGTGGACACCACAAGTGGAGCCTTAGCATTTACCCCCTACACCACGGTCAAGAAGGGCAATGTACATGTCGGCATTATCGGCATTACAGGCGACGCGGCAACGGATGCAGACAGCAGCTTCACCATACAAAACTGGCAGACGGCATTGAACAGAACCCTGGAGCAGCTCCCCGCAGACATCGATATCATCGTACTCCTCTCGAACCTGAGCCATAACGACAATATACGTGTTGCCAAACAATACCCGGACATCCCCATCATCTTGGAATCTGGTCAATCGTCACCGGCCCGGCAACTCCAACTCACCGACAATACAATTATTACCCATACCCCGAAAGAAGGGAAATATGTCGGGGAATTAAAAATCGACTGGCATCCAGCAAAGCTCTGGGGAACACCGGACCGTTCCCTCATAGAACTTAAGAATGAAATTGACAGGCTCAATTGGTTTAAAAGCAGAATTGAGAAAAGGGGCGGAGCCAGCGAAACTTACAAGGATAATCCAACCGCATTAGACGATTATAACAAGAAGATGAACCACTTGCAGACGTTACAAACTGAACTTGCACGTCGAACGGAGCAGAAGGAAGAGAGTAAAGATATTGTATATTCCACCTACCAACAGATTCTCCACCCATTAAAACCGACCATTGTCGACGAACCGCAAACCGCTGAAATCTTGAAGAATAGCCGTAAAGCTACTCAGTCATTGAGGCGTAACAGTGATATCTTAAAACGGTTTGATGTGTATAGTGGCTCAAAATCCTGCCAGCAATGCCATAAATCAATCTATAGTACCTATCAAAAGACAAGACATGCAACGGCCTACAGGACCCTTGTAAATAAATCAGACGACAATAATCCGAACTGTGTGTTCTGTCATGTTACCGGGCTTCCTGAACGGTTGGCCTATCTGCAGACACAGATCCCGGAACGACTCCAGCAGGTCGGCTGTGAGACCTGCCACGGGCCCGGGAAACAGCATATTCAGGAGCCTCAGACATATAAATTAACCCAATCGGTTCCGGCAACGACCTGTCTGATCTGCCATACGGAAGATCATTCCGATGATTTTAATTACCCAAGGGATGTCGGTTTGGTTCATTAGGGACCAGGAACGATTGTTCCTGAAGCAACCACCTTAGAAAAAACATAAAAAAGGGGAAGATCGACCGTTCGGCCAATCTTCCCCTTTTGCTTAACAGCTCAAAACAGATGAGCGAGTTAAATGCTAAGCAGGCTGCATAAGGCCGGAAAGAAATTGAGACAACGGAGTCTGAGCTTACCGGATCAACATTCTTAACGGCCCCTAAACTGAATTAGCAACCAAATTGCTTTTGCAGATTTGGTACAGTTTGCTTCTTACGGCTCATCATACCATCAACCCAAAAAGAAACACCTTCGATCTTACCACCGAAAGCAGCTTCAATCTCAGCTGGCTCATCTGAAACGATAAGAAGATCAGTCCCTTCCTTCACAACATCAGTGAGCATGAGAAGAACAGAGTGACGTCCGTCAGCCTTGGTATTCTGCATGGCCTTCAAAAGGTCATCACGGATATCAGCAACTTGATCAAGGGTAGCAAGCTCAAGCTGGCCAACACCGATTTTCTTACCATTCATGTCAAAATCTTTGTAATCGCGGAACAGGAGATCTTGAGCCGAAACACCGGCAACAGCTGATTTTGCCTTAAGCATATCCATGAACAGACCATCTGTGTCGGTAACACCGGCCACAACCTTCAAGTCGGCAACAGCAGCTTTATCCTTATCAGTACAGGTGGGGGATTTGAAGTTTACAGTATCGGAAAGGATAGCACTCAGCATGACACCAGCAATATCCTTAGGAATGGCAACGTTGTTGAGCTTGTACATTTCATTTAAAACAGTACAAGTACAGCCGACAGGCTGGCAGTTAATCAGGATAGGGGTATTGGTGGTAATGTCGCCAAGTTTATGATGGTCAACAATAGCAACAAGATCCGCATCAGCAAGACCAGCAGGAGCCTGAGCGAGATCAGAGTGATCAACTAAGGCAACTTTTTTACCAGCTACATCCGTTACTTCTGCAGGAGCAGTCAAACCGAATTTTTCTAAAACAACCTTTGACTCAGGATTAAGCTTGTCTGCAGCGATTTGCATAACGGCAACGGCATCATCACCAAGGGCAGTTGAAAGTGCGGCGTAACTCAGGGCTGCAGCTACGGAATCGGTATCAGGGTTACTGTGTCCACATACTTGAATAGTCATTAACATATTCCTCCAAGAAAATTGAAATAAAGATATACAACATTTGCCAGGTTGGCTAAAATAAAGACTGTGGTGAGCATGACCTCCAATTCAACCTGAAAACATTGAAAAAAGTGGAGGTACGGATCCTCAAAAATGCCCTCAAACATAGTGTCTATATGATATTTGGTCAAGCAGAAAAAAAGGGCTGCAACAAGATCTTACCATACTAAATTACTACTCTTTTTCCAGCTCAATTATAAATCAGGAATAACCATGCCCTCCGATTCATCCCCCAATTTTAAAGCCACTAAAATTCTCATTGCCGAAGACAATCCTGTCGTTCGAAAGGGGCTTGTAAACTTTCTTGTCAAATGGGGCTATACCGTCACTGAAGCGGATAATGGTGACGAGGCCTTGAAAATCCTTGACGGTAACTTTGATATCCGTTTGGCGATCGTCGACTGGAACCTCCCCGGCTTAAGCGGTCTCCAGGTTTTACAGCGTTTACGTGTCCGGCAGGATGCACCCTATGTTTATGCCATCATGTTTAGCGGCCGGAAATCAATGGACGAACAGATCTTGGCCCTTGACGGAGGAGCGGATGACTATCTGGTAAAACCATGCAAACCCTCAGAGCTGAGAGCTCGCCTTGGTGTCGGGCGCAGAATCCTGGAAACCGCATTTAAAACAACTGCATCAGCAACGTCTGCGACCTCAAAGGACAAAGAAGTTCAACCAGCTGCAACATAAGAATATATCATCCCATGTACACTTCACCTAAAGCTGTCATTTTTGACCTTGATGGAACCTTACTCAACACCATTGACGATATCGCTGCCAGTTCCAATCATGCCTTGAACCTACTCGGCCACCCACCCCACCCTACACAGGATTTTTATTCTTTCGTGGGAAACGGCATTCATAGCCTGGCCCGCTGTATCTTACCGCCAGCGCAGCGCACCGAAGACATTATCGCCCAATGTGTCACGCTCATCAGCACCCATTATGACGGGAACTGGAAATCAAAAACGACCATTTACCCAGGGATAAGAGATCTTTTGACAAGCCTTGCGGAGAAGAACATTCCCATTAATATTCTTTCAAACAAAAATGAAACCACGGTTAAAACCATGGCATCCTATTATTTTGCAGAGTTTCATTTTAGGCATATCCTGGGAACCGTGGATCACTTTGAAAAAAAACCACACCCCGGCCGCGCTCTTGCCATTGCTGAAGAGTTGCAACTCCAGGCAACCGATATGATGTTCATCGGTGATTCGAAAGTGGATATGCAGACAGCACAGAATGGTGGCATGTTCAGTGTAGGTGTAACATGGGGGTTTCGATCAAAGCAGGAACTGCTGGATCATGATGCACAGCTGATTATTGACACCCCAATGGAATTCTGGAAATCAATCAAGGCTTAAGGGAGATATCAGGCTTACCGCCCCAGTTCAGCTTATTCCTCAGGATATCAAAATACCCTTCCCACGGAGAACAGATGAGTTGCAATTTCTTTTCACTCACCACCACCTCCAGAGAATCCTCTTCCTCCATATCCCAGACAGGCTGACCGTCAACAATAACCTTCACGTCCCTCGCCTGGCCGGTCAAACGTGCGGTGAGCACCACATCATCCGGCAGAAGAACAGGCCTTGACTCCAGCATAAAAGGACAGATCGGCGTAACCAGAATCGACGCAATACTCGGATGAACAATAGGACCGCCTGCAGACAAATTATACGCCGTTGAGCCGGTTGGCGTGGAAATAATCAAGCCATCAGCCTTATACGAGGCAACAAATTGCTGGTCAGCCCAAGTACAGAGGCGCACAAGCCGATCACTGGTCCCCTTGGAAATGACAATATCATTGAGGCTGTTGACCCAGTCACTGCGCCCCGCAGGCCCCACGAGTCGCGCCTGAAACATCATCCGATGCTCCAGGGTGATATTGCCGGCAAGGATGATTTCAAGGGCGGCAAACCGGTCTTTCACCGCCACCTCAGTGAGAAAACCAAGATTCCCCAGGTTTATACCAACCACCGGGATATCATACCGACTCGCCGGATCCGCAATACGCAGAAGTGTTCCGTCGCCGCCAAGGATAACAAGCATATCCAGTGAAGGATCAATATGGTCGATGACAACCGTGTAGTGCCTTGCCACCAGCCATTCCTGCAGCTCTTCCCCAATCGTCCGGGCCGAATCAGACTCTTTTTTTATAATGAGTCCTATTTTTTTCACAGGAGCCATGGGCTAAAAAAGTTTCCCGAGTTCAATGGAACGATTGGCCGCAGCCTCTACACAGTTCATCACTCCCGCCTTAAACCCAGCCTTTTCAAGCTCATGCAGCCCGGCAATGGTAGTTCCGCCCGGAGACGTTACCATGGCCTTTAATTCCCCAGGATGTTTTGCTGTTTCCATAGCAAGTTTCACGGATCCTAAAATAGTTTGATTGGTCAAGAGTACCGCTTCAGCACGGGGCAGACCGACTTTAAGCCCAGCCTCTATCATCGCTTCAATGAAGGTGAAAACATAGGCTGGCCCTGAACCACTCAGCCCGGTTACACCATCAAGATAGACCTCAGGCAGCACAACACTTACCCCTACCGCATCAAAAATTGCCTTGGCAATGTCCATATCCCCTGTGGAAACATGCACCCCAGGACTGAGGGCAGAGGCACCTTCGAGGACAAGTGCCGGGGTATTCGGCATAACACGCACAACCCGACAACCTTTCTGCAACTTGGCCTCCATGAAAGAAAGCGGTACCCCTGCAGCAATTGAAATGCAAAGATGCTTACTCGTAATGGATTTTCTAGAGCTTTCGAGAAGCCCCCCCATGACTTGCGGCTTCACTGCAATGATAATGATATCACACTTCCAAATGGGCTTATTATCCGTTGAGGCCTGAATATTGTATAATTTATTAAGCAAATCACAACGGGAGGCAACA
>JBFFNY010000058.1:0-8086 GCA_041562955.1 Desulfurivibrionaceae bacterium
CCTCTGCTACTCCTATGACGGCACCGGCCAGGAATCCGTACCCGAGGCGGTCGTCTTCCCTGAAAACACCCAGCACGTCGCCGCCATCATGAAACTGGCCCATGCCAACCGCATCCCCGTGGTTCCCAGGGGGGCCGGATCCGGCATGACCGGTGGGTCCGTACCGCTCCGGGGCGGTCTTGTTCTGGCCATGGCCAGGATGAACCGCATCCTTGAACTGGACCGTGCCAATCAGATTGCCGTTGTTGAGCCGGGGGTCATCACCGGCAACCTGCGTAAACGGGCGGCCCAGGACCACCTCTTCTACCCGCCTGACCCTGCCAGTCTGGACTTCTGCACCATGGGGGGCAATGTCGCCGAATGTGCGGGCGGGCCGAGTGCGGTAAAGTACGGGGTCACCCGCGACTACATCCTCGGGCTTGAAGTAGTCCTTGCGGACGGCCGCATCCTCGAGACAGGGGTGCGGACCAACAAGGGTGTGGTGGGGTATGACCTCACCCGCCTCTTTACCGGTTCAGAAGGGACCCTGGGTGTCATCACCAAGATCATCGTCCGCCTCATCGGCCAACCCACGGCCCGTCGGACCACCATGCTGCTCTTTGATGATCTGCACAGCGCCGCCGCCCTGGTCTCCGAACTCCTGATCCACCATACCCCGGCCAAGCTGGAATATCTGGACCAAACAGCGCTGGCCATTGTGGCGGACAAACTCCCGGAACCGCTGCCTGACAGGACACAGGCCATGCTCATCCTTGAGCTTGACGGTGACCCTGAATCCGTGGACATCCAGGGGAAACGTCTGGATGGGTTCCTCCGCGGCCAGCCCCATCTCCTGCACCAGGCCACCGCCACAGACCCCAGACAGGCCAAACGGTTATGGCTGGCCCGCAAACAGGTTTCGCCCTCCGCCTTCAAGCTCCGGCCGGATAAGATCAGTGAGGATGTGGTGGTCCCGAAAACAAAAATACCTGATCTGGTCCGAGTCACCGAACAACTGGCCAAGGATCTGAATCTCATCATTTTCACCTTTGGCCATGCCGGGGACGGCAATATTCATGTGAATATCATGGTGGACAAGTCAGACTCCATGGAATACTCACGCGGCCGTCAGGCCAAAACGGAACTCTTCAAGACAGTGCTGTCCCTCGGCGGGACGTTGTCCGGCGAACACGGCATCGGCAACACCAAGGCCGAGCATCTTGGTCTTGAGTTATCCGCAACATCGATTGCGGTGATGACGGATCTGAAAAACCTGTTTGACCCGCTGCATATCCTTAATCCCGGCAAGATCTTCCAGTAAACGCCAGGGATATGGCGGGCGGCCGGGAGAAATGGGAACGTAACCTCACGCACCTACGTCGTGATTTATCAAAAACACGCCCCACTCTTTATAAAAACAGATTGACAATCTGACCGCCGATCCTTTATAAGGACTGTTTGCTCATTTGTACGATCATTCTTAAAATATACATAATTAACGTGTCCCCGGACACACAGTCACCCAAAACGGAGTTATCATGATTGAAGTTGAAGTACGTGGCGACGTCGAATACGCTATCCGCCAACTGAAGAAGAAATTGCAACTCGACGGTATGAAGAAAGAGCTCAAGCGTCGTGAATGTTACGAAAAACCAAGTGTAAAGCGTCGTCGCAAGCAAGCTGAAGCCAAGCGCAAGCTGCGCAAGGTTATGTACCGCATGGCGCGTGACTAAACGCCACAAGGTATCCGTAACGTCAAGGCAACTTACACGGTAAGCAGTTTCAGTCTTTATTGTTCTGCTTCATACTTTTTTCAGATAATGTGCCGATACCGTTACGAACCACGCTTTCAGGGGGAGTGACCTACCCCCTTTTGGGGACTGTGAAAAGGGATGAGTATCATCCCTTTTTCCGTTTGCAGTGACGTAAAAGATGAGCTCTTTCGATGTATAACGCACAGGTGTTGCACTGCGGAAGAGCCGGTTTTGACATGAGCCATCCATCGCCCCCCAAACCACCGGTCATCAAGCGTAACAGATGTCTCGCCCTTGATGACAACATCACCGCATGCCTGGATCTCTTTCTCCACTATCTGGTGGCAGAAAAACGGCTTGCCATCAATACCGTTGCGTCCTACCAGTCCGACCTGACCCACCTCTTCGGTTTTCTGCATAAACATCATCTCGACATCAGCGGAATTACCCCCGACCATCTCCGTTCCTACCTTAAAAAACTGCATGGCGAGAAACGTTCCAGCCGAACCCTGAATCGTAAGCTATCCTGTTTCAGATCTTTTTTTAAATTCCTGCATGCGGAACAAATCATCACCACCATTCCCACAGACTATCTGGACGGACCTAAAATCGGCCGCAGCCTGCCCAAGGGCCTTTCCATCAATGAGGTCAACCTGTTACTCAGCCATGGAGGAACCAGTCCCCTCGCACTTCGCAACCATGCCATGCTCCACCTCCTCTACGCCACGGGAATGCGGGTTTCAGAACTCATCAATCTGGAAACGATCAGTGTAAATCAAACCGGCGGCTTTGTGCGCGTGCTGGGCAAAGGGGACAAGGAACGACTGGTGCCCTTCAGCCAGACCGCGAAAGACATCCTGCAGAAATATCTGCTCCAGGGCCGCCCCCTCCTGCTCCAGAAAAAGATGAGCCGGAACCTCTTTGTCACCACGCGGGGCAGGGGCATGACCCGGGCCCGTTTCTGGCAAATTATTAGCCAAACCGCTGTAAACAATGGTATTGTTAAGAAAATCTCACCCCACATGCTCCGCCACTCCTTTGCCACCCATCTCCTGGCCGGGGATGCAGATCTGCGTGCGGTGCAAATGATGCTTGGTCATGCCGACATTGCCACCACCCAAATCTACACCCATGTGGACAGTGACCGGCTCAAGGCCATCCACCAGAAATTCCACCCCCGGGGTTAAGTATGGATGTCATCACCTCCCACCTCAATGCCGATTTTGACTGCGTGGCATCCATGGTGGCGGCCCATAAACTCTACCCCGACGCCAAACTCGTCTTTCCCGGCTCCCAGGAAAAGAATGTCCGGCAGTTCCTCAACGAGACCGGCATCACCTTCGAGTTCACCCGGCTGAAATCCATCACCATGGCTGACATCACCCGGCTGATCATCGTGGACAACCGCCAGGCCGGACGCATCGGCATCTTCACTGAATGTCTGCAGAATAAAGACCTCACCATCCACCTGTATGACCACCACCCGGACCACCCGGACAACCTCAAGGGTGAGATGGAGGAGGTGCATGATGTCGGCTCCACCGCAACCATCTTCACCCGGATCTTTCAGGAGCGGGGTATCGGGCTCAGCAGAGAAGAGGCCACGTTGATGACCATGGCCATCTACGAAGACACCGGCAATTTCACCTTTGCCACCACCACGCCGGCCGATCTGGCTGCCGGGGCCTGGCTGCTTGAACAGGGAACCAACCTCGACATGGTGGCCCAGTACATGACCCACGAGCTCACCAGTCAGCAGGTGGAATTTCTCCATACCCTCCTCAATTCCGCCACCACCTATACCATCAACTCGGTGCCGGTCACCATCACCCGGATCAATCTGCCTGAATATTGTGATGAATTCGCCCTCATAGTCCGGAGGGTCATGGCCATGGAGAATATGGATGTACTCTTTGCCGTGGCCGGGATGGGACACCGCGTCTATGTCATCGGCCGCTCACGGATACCTGAGGTGAATGTCGGCCAGATCGCCACGGCACTGGGGGGAGGCGGCCACGCCTCAGCGGCATCCGCCACCCTGACGCAACAGTCTGTCATTCAGGTTGAAGAACAGCTCCTCACCCTGCTGCATAAGTCCGTCCGGCCGAGCCGCCTGGCCCGGCATCTGATGAGTTCTCCGGTGATCACGGTGCCGCCGGAACTCTCCATCAGCGACACCCACGCCACGTTGATCCGCTACAATATCACGGTGCTCCCTGTCATGCAGCACAACCGCATCCTCGGACTGATCTCCAGGCGTGAGGTGGCCAAGGCCATCTTTCTTGACCTGGGCGGCGAACCGGTCTCCAGTTATATGACAACTGAGTTCGGCACGCTCCCCCCCACGGCAACCATTCTTGACATCCAGAAGCTCATCATCAGCCAGCGCCAGCGCACCATTCCCGTAGTGGACCACGACCAGCTCATCGGCATTATCACCCGCACCGACCTCTTCCATGTCCTGGCCGGGGACCCGGCCCTGATGCCGGGGCTGCGCAACAGCCAGAACCAGCCCTCTGTCGAGCGCACCCGCAACGTCACCCCGCAACTCTCGTCCACCCTGGACAAAAAGACATTCACCCTCCTCAAAACCATTGGTGAAGTGGGTGAATCCTGCGGCTACACCACCTTTGTGGTCGGCGGCTTTGTGCGGGACATCCTCCTCGGCACGGCCAGTCAGGATATCGATATTGTGGTGGAAGGCGACGGCATTGATTTTGCCCAGAAACTGGCCGACCATCTCAAGGGCACAGTACGCACCCACGATAAATTCAATACCGGAGTGGTCACCCTGCCCGACGGACTCAAGATTGATGTGGCCACGGCCCGACTTGAATATTACGACTACCCGGCGGCCCTGCCCAAGGTCGAATCCAGCTCCATCAAGCTGGATCTGTTTCGCCGGGATTTCACCATCAACGCCATGGCCATCCATCTCAACCCCCGGGATTTTGGCATTCTGGTGGATTTTTTCAACTGCCAGAATGATCTCAAAGATCAGGCCATCCGCATCCTCCACAACCTGAGCTTTGTGGAAGACCCGTCACGCATATTCCGCGCCATCCGCTTTGAGCAACGTTTCGGCTTCCAGCTCGGCAAGCATACGGAAAAACAGGTGAAAAACAGCGTTGAAAAAAACCTGTTCAATGCCAATATGGGCCAGCGTTTTTACCATGAGATCTCCCATATTCTCATGGAACAGGACCCGTTGCCCGCCATTAAACGGCTGGCCGACTTTAAACTTCTCACCTTTCTGCACGGGAAACTGAAACTCACCAGACGGGTGCAGGAGGTGCTGAATGAGGCCAAGCAGGCCGTCTCCTGGTTCCAGCTCCTGTATACCGGTCAACACTGCACCCAGTGGATGGTGTACATGCTGGCCCTCACCTCCCGGCTCAAAACCGTTGAACTCAAAGAGCTGTGTGTCAGACTGGGTGTTCCTGAGCGGTCAGCCATGACCCTGATTGAACAGCGGGTCGCAGGGGATCGCGCCATCGGCCGCCTGGACCGGTGCAAAGAACTCATCCCGAGCCGTATATATTTCACCCTGAACGAGCTCCGGCCTGAAGGTATTTTATATACCATGGCAGGTTGTCGGAACAAAACAAGCCGTCAGGCTGTCTCAAGCTATGTCACCACCCTTTCGTCTGTCACCACAAAACTAAAGGGCGATGACCTGAGGAAACTCGGATACACCCCTGGCCCCTTATTTAAAACCATGTTACAAACGTTGCTCACCCATACCCTTGATGGAACCTGTTCGTCGAGAAAGGATGAGATACGATTGCTTGGTGAACACTTTCCTCTTCAGATAAAAAAATGAATGACGGACGTTCATTTTTAAATGACCCCCCCGCACTTATATTTTCACTGGAAACCACAACAACCTATGTTTAATATCGACCCGCAGCAACTCATTGTCCAGCTCCCGGCCTTTCTCTTTGCCTTAACCGTCCATGAGTTTTCCCATGGGTACATGGCCTATATGTGCGGAGATTCCACCGCGAAATTCCAGGGCCGCTTGACCCTCAATCCGCTCAAGCACCTGGACCCGCTCGGAACTCTAGCCATCATCTTCATGCCCTTCGGCTGGGCCAAGCCTGTACCCGTGGATCCGCGCAATTTCCGCAACCCCCACGTGGACATGATGAAGGTGGCGGCCGCCGGTCCTGCGGCAAACATTGCCACCATGATCGTGAGCTTTCTCCTTCTCATCATCATTTTCAAAATGACCGGAATCATGCAGCAGGGAACACAGGGTTTTATTGAACCCATCATCATGATGCTCATGTATTCAGTGCTCATTAATGCCATCCTCGCGGTATTCAACCTGATCCCGATCCCGCCCCTGGACGGCAGCAAGGTGCTCATGGGGCTGCTCCCATTTAAACAGGCACAGATGATTGCCCGCCTTGACGGTATCGGTTTTATCGCCCTTCTGGTTCTGCTCTACATGTCAGGCGGCTTCAGCACCTTTGCCGGGTTCATTCAACGGTTCATGATTTCCACCCTTATGGCCCTGTCATGATCAAGCCGTCCCTGGCTCCGCTTTTCAGCAATGAAAAAGACATCTTCCACGGATTCTTTACACGGCATGGCGGCTGCAGCCCGGCCCCTTACCATGACCTCAATGTGAGCTTCGGGGTTGGTGATGCACCTAGCCATGTGCATGAGAACAGACAGCGTCTTCAGCATTATCTCGGCATCAAGTCGCTTATTTCAGCCCGCCAAACCCATGGCAAACAGGTTGCGATCATCACGGAACCGCAGGATTCTGCTGAGCTTGACGGTTTTGACGGACTGATCTGCTCCGTGCCGGGTACCGGTATCATGATTCAACAGGCGGATTGTCAGGGTGTCCTGCTCTATGACCCTGCCAAGAAAATCGTGGCCGCGGTTCATTCCGGCTGGCAGGGGAGTGTCGCCAACATCATCCAGGAAACAATCTCCACCATGACCCTGATCTTCGGCAGTGATCCGACGGATCTTCTGGCGGGCATCTCATCCTCCCTCGGCCCCTGCTGTGCCGAATTTGTCAATTTTGAGACCGAACTGCCCCTGGAGTTCCAGCAATTTCAGACCAGTCCCAACCATTTTGATTTTTGGGGTATCAGCAAAAAACAACTAATGAGTGGGGGGGTTCTTGAGTCCCATATCGACATCAACGGCACCTGCACCAAATGTTCAGATAACTTTTTCTCCTATAGAAGAAACAGACAGACAGGACGCTGCTGTTCTGTCATTGGATTACGCCATGAGTAGCCGCACCGTTGCCATCAAGACCCTTGTCGAACAACAGAGAACAGGCAAGCCCATTGACCTTCTCTTTGAAAAAATGCTGAACAAACATCCCCTTTCCAGCCAGGACAGACAACTTGCCATGGCCATCTCCCTGGGGGTGATCCGCAGACGCAATGAAATTGATTTTGTCATCAGCAGCTTTTCCTCCACTCCTCTGGACAAGATCCGGATTGAGGTGTTAGCGGGTTTACGTGTTGGCGTGATGCAGCTGCTCTTTATGGACCGCATTCCGCCATCCGCCGCGGTCAATGAGACCATCATCGGTGTCGGCAAACAGCCGGCATGGCTCAAAGGGTTTATGAATGGCGTGTTGCGCGAGATCAGCCGCAACCTCACCAAGGCCCATAATATTCTCACCACCCTGTCCAGACAGAAAGGGACCAACCACCCCGGCTGGCTGGTGGATCAATACATCAAACAGTTTGGCAAGGAGACCGCCTTTGCCATTTGTGAAGCCAATAACGAATTGCCGACCCTGACCCTGCGCATCAATCCCCGCCATTGTTCCATGGAGGCGTTCATTCAGGCGCTGCAGGCGCAGGAAATCATTTTCAGACCCGGCATATTCAACCCCCTGGCTGTCACCATTCTCTCCCCGGTTACAGTGGAAGACTTACCCGGCTTCAAAGAGGGGTGGTTCTATATTCAGGATGAGGCCGCCCAGCTGATCGGACTGTTTTTTGGAGGCAGCGCAGGCGGTTTGTTCCTCGACGGCTGTGCGGGTCTCGGCGGAAAAACCATCCTCCTGGATCAGACGCTGGACGACCAGGCCACCATTCATGCGGTGGAACCCCATAAGGAACGGCAATCTCTCTTCCATGAAAACCTTGGTCGCTGCACCAGTCGCAAGGTTCCCCTGTTCAGCGAGTCGTTGGCCGACTATGCAAGCCATTGCCAAACCCGGTATGACGGCATTCTCATTGATTCTCCCTGCTCCGGCCTCGGCGTCATACGCCGCCACCCCGACATCCGCTGGAACCGAACAATGAAGGACCTTAATCAGTTCAGCACAACCCAGAAGAATCTTCTCCATCAAGCGGCCCCCCTTGTCA
>JBFFNY010000059.1:0-8077 GCA_041562955.1 Desulfurivibrionaceae bacterium
AGATGAGTGCGGCCTACCACCGGATTTTTGAACGGTGCGGTCTGCGTTTCCGTGCCGTTGAAGCGGACTCCGGAGCCATCGGCGGCAGTTTTTCCCATGAGTTCATGGTGCTGGCCGAAACGGGCGAAGATACCATTGCCATCTGCAACAACTGCTCCTATGCCGCTAATATGGAAAAGGCGAGCTGCGTGGTGGCCTCATCCTCCGACGCACCGCAGGAATCACTGGAGAAGGTTGAAACACCAGGAAAACGCAAGGTCACAGCAGTCTGTGAATTCCTGAAAATCAAACCGGAGCATTTAGTCAAAACGCTGATCTACATTGTCAAGGATGAGCCGGTGGCGGTTCTCCTGCGCGGCGACCATGAGGTTGAAGAGGTCAAACTGGCCAATATTCTCGGTGTGTCCGATGAAGACATCCGCATGGCGGACGACAAAGAATTGTTTGACGCAACCGGCACCCCATCGGGCTACCTCGGCCCCATTGGCCTGTCCCTCAAGACCATTGCCGACCTGGAAGTTGCAGCCATGGTCAATTTTGCCGTGGGTGCAAACGAGAAAAACTTCCACGTCATCAATTGCAATATGGGACGTGATTTCACCCCCAGCCAAACCGGTGATGTCCGCAAAGTAACCGCAGGCGATACGTGCAAGATATGCGGCGGCAACCTGACGCTAACCAAGGGCATTGAAGTCGGCCATATCTTCAAACTCGGCACCAAATATTCAACAGCATTAAATGCCACCTTTATCGATGACCAATCTAACGAAACCCCTTTTATCATGGGATGCTACGGTATTGGCGTGAGCCGCGTAGTGGCTGCGGCCATTGAGCAGAATCACGACAACGACGGCATCATCTTCCCCACCCCCATCGCCCCGGTGCAGGTGATCGTTCTGAACCTCGGCCTCAAAGATGAAGCCATTACCAATGCGGCCCAAACCATCTACGAGACCTTACAGGCAAAGGGTATCGATGTCATTCTTGATGACCGTGATGAACGCCCTGGCGTAAAGTTTAAGGATGCAGATCTTATCGGCATCCCGTTTCGTGTCACGGTTGGTAAAAGTTTCAGTAAGGAAGGGGTTATCGAAATTCGCAACAGGGCAAACGGCGATGTAACCAATGTAACATTGCAAGATTGTGTAGAGGAAATTATCCAGAACGTGCAGAACAGCATGAAGCTGTAACAACAGAGTATCACGATGACCCCCAAGGCAACATGACACCACAGGCTGAACAACATCTCACCATTGAAGACCTGGTAAACCGAGCACAGGGACACCTGTCCGCCGAGGAAATTGAATTGGTGCGTCAGGCCTATGCGCTTTCGGAAAAAGCCCACGCAGGCCATATCCGCCCAAACGGTGACCCGTATATTACCCATGTCCTGTCTGTTGCCCAGATCCTCGCCTCCATGCGTCTTGACATGGCAACGATTATCAGCGGGTTATTCCACGGCATCCTCAAAGAGGCGGATACCGGAATCACCCTTCAATATATCGAAAAACATTTCGGCGCAGACATTGCGCATATTGTCGAAGGCACCACCCAGATTGCCAAGGTGCAATTCAATTCAAACATCGAATACCAAGCTGAGAACATCCGCAAGATGTTCCTTGCCATGGCATCCGACATCCGTGTACTCCTGGTCAAATTAGCTGACCGTTTAAACGACATGCAGATCCTCGATTTCCCTCCGGAGAAATCAAGGGAATTTGCCCAAGAGACCATGGAGCTCTATGCGCCGCTTGCCAGCCGGCTAGGGATCGACTGGCTGAAACGTGAGCTTGAAGATCGTGCCTTTTCGGTGCTTCACCCTGAGGAGTACCAGGACCTCGTCAATCGCGTCGATTCTTCACTCATGGATCGCGAGAAATATGTCTCCGACATCAAGGAACTGCTGTCAAAGGAACTTTTAAAGCATGGCATAACGTCCTTCCAGGTTCTTGGCCGTCCGAAACATGTCCTCTCCATCTACAGGAAACTTCAGGTTCAGCATATCCCCCTGGAAAAGGTGTACGACAAGGTTGCCTTCCGGATCATCCTCGACAATGTTCAGGATTGTTATCAGGCCCTTGGGATGATTCACGCCCTCTGGACCCCCATTGACAGCCGCATTAAAGATTATATTGCCCATCCAAAACCCAACAGATACCAATCCCTTCACACTTCGGTGATCGGACCATCCGGGGATTTCATGGAAATCCAGATTCGCACCAAGGAGATGGACAAGATCGCCAAGGAAGGAATTGCGGCCCATTGGGCCTATAAAGAGGGGGCTAAAATTTCCCAACAGGATGCCTCTACCTTTAAATGGCTCAAACAACTCGTGGTCTGGTTACAGGAACTCAAAGACCCAAAGGAGTTTCTCGACACCATTAAGGATGAGCTGGTTCAGGTCAAGAAAACCTACGTCTTAACGCCGAATGGCGAGGTCAAAGAACTTATTGACGGCTCAACCCCCCTTGACTTCGCCTATGCGATCCACACCGAGGTCGGAAATCATTGCACCGGTGCCAAAATTAACGGGGCGATCTCTTCCCTCAAGAAAAAGCTGCAGAACGGCGATGTGGTTGAAATCATCACAAGTCCGAATCAGACACCCAATCAGGGGTGGCTGAATCTGGTCAAGACAGGACGCGCGAAAAGTAGAATTCGCCACTGGCTGCGTCAGGAAGAATGGGATAAGGCGTGCAAAGTAGGTGAACATATCTGCAACAAGGAGCTGAAGAGGCACGGATTAAACCTCAAAAAGCTTATCAAATCGGGAAAATTACGCACCTTGCTCCAGGACTTGCGCTGCAATTCCCTGGAAGAGCTCATGTATCACGTTGGTTCCGGAAAAATTTCCACCAGCCACATCATCCATAAAATTTTACCTGAAAAAAGTGCACAGGAAGAGGACACTATCTCCTCTGAACTGCAGGCGCCCAGCAGTTCTAAAAACAAATCTGACGACATTTTAACCATTGACGGTATTGATGGGGTGTTGATGAAGATCAGTAAATGCTGCATGCCCATGCCCGGCGATGAGGTCATGGGCTTCATTACAGCTGGCCGCGGCATTTCTGTCCATAAGGCCCAATGCCCAAACCTTCTTTCCACAGATCCGGAACGTTGGATTCGTGTCCAATGGAACAACACCGAAGCTTCCCATCAAGCCCAGGTCAATATTACAGCCAGCGACAAGAAAGGTTTACTGGCAGAAATATGTAATGTGGTGAGTGAGGCAGATGCCAATATTATCAATATTGACGCCCATTCCTCAATTGACGGCGTGGCGATCCTCCGCCTCATTGTTGAGGTCAAGGGGCTGGACCATCTTTCCGTTGTCCTACAGCATATACGCAATATTGAAGCAATTTCAGAAGCCAGACGGGTATAGAACTGAGACAAATAGACCTGCACCGCAGAAAACAACAAAAAAAGCCTGCTGATTAGAATATCAGCAGGCTTTTTTTATATATGATGAACTAAAAAAGAAGACTAGGCGCGAACCGCAGGCTTTGTTACAGCCCCAGAGCGAATACAACGGGTACAAACCCGCATTCTTTTAGAACCACCAGCAGTAGCAACTCTAACTTTTTGCAAATTAGGTAACCAGCGACGACGTGTTTTGTTGTGGGCGTGGCTGACATTATTACCGGTAACGGGTTTCTTACCACACATTTGACATTCGCGAGCCATCTGAATTCTCCTTCTATAGGTAATCGATCGTTATGTAGACCGATTTCACATTAACTGGTATAAAAAATAATACCTTACACTCAAGCAAGGCCAAGAAACGAACTTATATACTGCGTTGCAGGTTGGATGGCAAGTATTTTATCAGCTTTAACGCTGGTTTCTAAAACAGTTCAATGTTTACCTCCTGTTTTCCAGCATAATTACTCCGGATAAAAAAAATAAGGGAACAAAACCGTGCAACGAACACTCGAACAGAACATGTTCTGTTCGAGCCCAAACCGAGCAATTTATTTGACACACCCTTGTGCACCATGGTAATTTCGCCAATTCTTATTTAAATCAATCCTTGTTTGGATCTTCATTTCCCGCCAAACTCAATTTCACCACGAGTCTTTTTTAATGATTAAGAAAAAAAATTCTATATGGATGTTCTTTGCCTCGGTAAAGCTTGCTCTCTTTGTGCTTTTTGTTTTGGCGGCAGCGTCCATCATAGGCACCATCGTCCCGCAGGATGCCACCCCGCAACATTATCAGCAATTTTACGGCTCCATCCTTGACGGGATCGGCATGTACTCTCCCCAGGCTACAGCTGTTATCACGAAGATTTCCTACCTCTTATCTTTTGATGACATGTACCGTTCCTGGTGGTTCAACGGCTTGCTGGGTCTTTTGTCGCTCAATCTTATTGTCTGTTCCATAGAACGACTTCCTGATGTATGGCGCCTCGTGGTCATGGATAATCACCAGACCAAGATTGGTCGCCTGCAAGGCATGCGCAATAAACTGGAACTCGCGAGCACTGAACCTGCCGCACAAACTGCGGCGACAGTTCAGCCGCTTCTCAAATCCATGGGCTGGGCAACAAGTCAATCAACCAAGCCTGAAGGCATCCTCCTCTTCAGCCAAAAGACCCCGTGGACCCGTCTCGGCGTCTATGTCGTCCACCTGTCAATTCTGGTGATATTCGCCGGAGCCGCGGTGGGCTTCTATTATGGCCACAAGGGCGGCATTAACCTGCCGGAAACGCTGTCCTCCGACAAGGTCTACAAATACGGTTCAGGTGATGAAATTGATCTCGGTTTCACCATCAAATGTAACTGGTTCCAGATGACCCGTTACCCAACAGGTGCCCCGAAGGAATATCAGTCAGAACTCGTTATTATTGATAACAACAAAGAGGTTCTCACCAAAGTCATCGAGGTCAACGACCCTCTCACCTATAAGGGGTGGACCTTTTACCAGTCATCATTTGAATCCCATAAAAAGTACATTATTTCGGTTGCCAACAAGACAACCGATGTCCACGAACGGTTTCTGGCTCCACTCAGAGACGCTGTCCGCTGGAAAAACGAGAATCTTCTTTTTGCCATCAAAGAGCTGATTCCCACCAAGATTCCCATGACCTATCAATATAAACTGATGGTTGCCGACGGCAAGGGCGGGCAACAGCTTCTGATCCTTGATGACAATATGCAGGGAACCTTTACCCGCGATGATGGTAATGTGTATGTTTTCCAGGTCAAAGAATTCTTTTCCACAGGACTTCAGGCGGCAAAAGACCCGGGGGTATGGCTCGTGTATCTCGGTTGCGGTTTGATGCTCGTTGGCCTGGGAGTCGCCTTTTTCATGTCCCACCGCAGACTGTGGCTCTTAATCAGCGAAAAAGACGGCAAGACATCTATTCTCATTGCGGGAACAGCCAACAAAAACAAACCTGGTTTTGAGCGTGAATTTGCCAAAATAAACGATACCCTTACTCAACATCAGTCCATTGAGGTTCAATAATGAACAGTGCACTCCTATTAAACTACTCCACATTTGGCTACCTCTTTGCTTCCTTTATATATGTTGCAGCCTTTCTGTTTAAATCGAACAAAGCAGGGCTCGGAGGGACATTCTTCACCGCCCTGACCTTCATCGCCCAGACCGTAGCCCTTGGCCTGCGGTGGCAGGAGTCGTACCAGATCGGCATAGGCCATGCGCCCCTTACAAACATGTATGAATCCCTGGTTTTTTTCTCATGGACCATCGCCGGGTTCTATCTCTTTCTGGAGTTTAAGTTCAAGAACAGAACCATTGGCGCCTTTGCCCTGCCTTTTGCCTTTGCCGCCATGGCCTTTGCCGAATCAGGATGGGTTAGCCAGGAGATCAACCCTCTCATTCCAGCCCTGCAGTCAAACTGGCTCATTGCCCATGTCGTGACCTGTTTTGTCGGCTATGCAGCCTTTGCTGTCGCCTGCGGTCTCGGCATCATGTACCTTATAAAAGATTTCAGTGGCCAGAAAGATAAAGGCCTCATGGCAACCCTTCCGTCATTACGCACCCTGGATGAGATCAACCATAAAACCATGATCTTCGGATTTCTCTGGCTCACCGCCGGCATTATCACCGGCGCCATCTGGGCGAATTCTGCCTGGGGCACCTATTGGAGCTGGGACCCTAAAGAGACATGGTCCCTCATCACCTGGTTCTTTTATGCTGCTATTCTCCATGCGCGCTTTACCCGAGGTTGGCAGGGTGCTGTTGTGGCCTGGCTTGCCATTGGCGGTTTCCTCTGCGTTATTTTCACCTATTACGGGGTGAATTTTCTACTATCAGGATTACACAGCTACGGTGGTGGTTGAGCGTGAAAACAAGATTGGCTGACGGGAGAATAAGAAATAAAATTTCCACGGAATTCTCCTGTCAAACCCCTTGACAAATCCTTGCTAAAAGAATAATCATCACTTAACTTTACGTTATTTTATTTATACTTACGTAACAATCTAGGAGAAGAGAAAATGAAGAAATCCGTACTGTGCGCTGCTGCTTTGACCATGCTTTTCGGTTTCACTTGTGTTGGTGGAGCAATGGCTGAGGACAAAGGTCCTGCCGAAATGACTCTGACAACTGCTGATGCTAAAAAGCCTGCCCTTTTTCCACATGCCATCCACCAAACATCTGACAAAGTTGCCTGTGACGATTGCCACAAGGCCCTTGATGTTAAGAAAATGGCTACTGACAAGAATTACGCCCACAAAGAAGGTTGTAAGGCATGTCATAAAGCTAAAGGTGTTGCCACTAAATGTGACACCTGTCATCCAAAGAAAAAGAAAGCTATTGAAGGTTGTTAATGACCTGACCTAGCCTTTTTTTTACAGGTTGCAAAAGGATTATTCTTGCCTAAAGAATAATCCTTTTTTTTTATTCTTTTTCAGCAATAAATCGACTGGTCCATCTCATAAAAACTGACAAATCCCCCCCTTGTCGTTTATATTCGTTTCATGTTTTCATTTTCAAAGAAAAAGGCCACGAAACCACCACGCCAGATCCGTATGCACTGGAACCATAATCATCTTGGTATCCTTGTTCTAGGGGCCGGTTTCACTATCACCTGCTTCATCGGCGTCCTTCTTTTTCTCTTTATATCACTCAACATCCCTGACCTTGACACCCTGCGCAATTACTGCCCCAAGGAAACAAGTATTATCAAGGATCGGTACGGGAAGATCGTTGACCGTATTTATGTGGAAAACCGCATCGTCGTTGCCGTAGACGATATGCCGCGTCTCCTGCCCAAGGCGTTCATTGCTGCTGAGGATGCTCGTTTTTATGACCATCGCGGCGTGGATTCCATCTCTATCCTGCGCGCACTCATCAATAATATCCGCGCCGGCGGTCGAAGTCAGGGCGGATCCACCATTACCCAGCAGGTCGCCCGTTCGCTCCTCCTCAGTCGTGAAAAAACCTATATCAGAAAACTCAAAGAGGCCATTCTCGCCTATCGCATAGATCAGGTGCTGACCAAAGAGCAGGTGCTGCATATCTACCTGAATCAGATTTATCTTGGCGAAAAATCGTACGGCGTCGAAGCAGCGGCGCAGACCTATTTTGGCAAATCCGTACAGCAACTCTCCCTTGCGGAGATGGCCATTCTTGCCGGTCTGCCGCAGGCCCCCAGCCGCTACTCCCCTTTCAGGCATTACAATAAAGCCAAGCAGAGACAGGGGTATGTCTTAAACAGAATGGCGGCCGAAGGATTTATCAGCACCACCGCAGCGCAACATGCCTTTGCAGAACCTCTGCACTGGGCACCACGCAAGCAATATTTTAATCATGCCAGGTATTTTCTGGCCCATGTCCGCCAGAAGATAACGAAACAATACGGCGCTCTTCTTCTCTCGACAGGCGGGTTAACGATTGAAACCACCCTTGACCTGCAGCTCCAGGAACAGGCGGCCCTGTCCGTAGAAAAAGGTCTTGCCGCCTGGGCTCTACGGAGTGATAAAGGCAAAAAAACGACGCCACAGTCGGCATTGGTGAGCATTGAAAACGGCACAGGATATGTCCGAGCCCTTATTGGCGGGGTGAATTTCCAGCGCAGCCAGTTTAACCGGGCAACACAGGC
>JBFFNY010000060.1:0-7903 GCA_041562955.1 Desulfurivibrionaceae bacterium
GACCATGGCCAGATTAATAAAGGCCTGCCAGAAGATGAGTGATACCACCCCGACACAGAGGAGGGTGCCGAATTTATCACGGGATGAAACGGCAATGTTCAACCCCCAGAAAATAAGTGAGAAGTATACACCAAACAGGAAGAGGGAACCGAGAAACCCCCACTCTTCGGCCCAGATGGAAAAGGCAAAGTCCGTATGCCGTTCTGGCAGAAAGTCAAGTTGCCCCTGGGTTCCATGCAGGTACCCTTTGCCGAATGCACCACCGCTGCCCACGGCAATTTTGGATTGGGTGATGTGATACCCTGTATTGAGGGCATCGGCATCCGGGTTGAGAAAGGTTTCAATGCGCCGTTTCTGGTAGGGTTTCAAGATGAATTTCCAGCCGATGCCGACCAGGCTCAAGGCGATGGTTGCCAACGTTGCAAGGGTGAAGAATCGTAGTTTGACAAAGAGGGTCATGGAGACAAAGACAAAGCTCAACATGAGTGCTGTGCCCAGATCCGGCTGCTTCAGGATGAGTAGAAAAGGAATGCCCATGAGAATAATGGGTACGATGAGCTCCCGAAACGTGAACCCTTTGCCGGTGTCTTTACGGAAATAATAACTGGCAAGGGTGATGACCAGCATTAGTTTGGCCGGTTCAGACGGCTGAAGTCGAAAAAAACCGAGATCAATCCAGCGCTGGGTATCCGAATGGGATTCTCCGATGAAGAGAGAAAATAACAAGAGGGCGATCACTGCGGCATACAGGGTGTAATTCAACTCCACAAGGAACCGGTAGTCGAAGGAAACCATCGCGAGAATAAGGCCAAACCCCATGATGAAAAAATAAAGTTGTTTGATGTACACCGGGGTGCCGTATTTGGGGACGGAGTACACCGCGCTATAGAGATTAGCGATGCACATGGCGCCAATAAGCGTGACAATGCCAAGGAGCACCCAGTCGAAATTTTGCAGGAGACGTCTGTCGAATTTAAGCATTGTTGTCAGGTCAGTTCGGTTGTTTAGTCTGAGGGTTGTTTAGGTTATTCTCTCGTGGTTTGCAGATCAAATCCTCATCTGCTCCAGACCGATTAACCTGAGAAATAGACCCTATTTTGTCTTCTTTCTGAAATATTCTTCCAGTACAGCCTTTGCCACAGGACCTGCGGCGGAGCCGCCATGCCCCCCATGCTCAACCATCACGGTTACGGCTATTTCTGGTTTGTCCGCCGGGGCGTAGCAGGTAAACCACGCATGATCACGATACTTGACCGGGATGTCTTCGATCTCTACATCTTTGAATTGGGCAAGATGAACAACCTGGGCCGTACCTGTTTTTCCAGCAATTTTTATGGTGTCGAGTTGTGCCACTTTTCCTGTGCCGTTTGGAGAATTTACTGCGGCATACAGCCCTTTGCGGATGAGATTGAATTCTTTATGGGTGCCGAAGGCGGTCCCTTTTTCTTCGGGCTGAAAAGATTGTATCGTGGTGCCGTCCTGGTCTTTAATCGCCTTGAGCAGTTGCGGTTTGTAGAGATGGCCATCGTTGGCCAGTGTTGCTGTCATGAGACAGACCTGCAAGGGCGTCGTCAGATTGAACCCTTGGCCAATGGAAACGGATACGGTTTCCCCCTGCTGCCACCCTTGGTTTTTGACGCGATGTTTCCATTCCTTGGTGGGCACAAGGCCTTTTTTTTCATTTTCGAGAATAATGCCTGTTTTTTCTCCAAGCCCAAGGCTTTTGGCGTAGATGGCTAATTTGTCAACACCCACCTCCTGACCGATCTGATAAAAATAGACATCGCAGGATTCTGCCAGGGCTTTTGTGAGATCGACATTCTTGCCATGCCCCCATTTTTTCCAACACCCATAGCGCCGCCCATGCAGTTCGAAGGAACCGTAGCAGGGAATATTGGTTTCAGGGGTAATCACGCCTTCCATCAACCCGGCGAGTGCCGTAACAATCTTGTACGTCGACCCGGGGGGGTATTGCCCTTGAATTGTTTTGTCCAGAAGCGGATTTAAGGGGTCGTTGATCATACTGTCCCAGTTCTTCTGGGAGATGCCGCCGATGAAATGGCCAAGGTCGAGTTGGGGTGAGCTGGAGAGGGCCAGGAGTTCACCGGTGTGGACGTCCATGGCAATAACGGCACCGGAATGTCCGGCCATGGCTTCTTCGGCTTTCTGCTGGAGATCAATGTCAATAGTGAGCTGGATGTCATTGCCCGGCAGTGGTTCGTTGAGTTTAAGCTCCTGCTGTTCAAGTCCATGCACATTAACCTCAAAGATACGCTCCCCCTTCTCACCGCGTAGCTCATGTTCATATATCTTTTCAAGCCCCGTTTTTCCGATTTGATCGCCGCCTGAATACTCAGCGCTTTTCTGTTTCTGGAGCTCTGGTTTGGAAATTTCGGCCAGATAACCAACAATATGTGAACCCATGTTGCCGTAATTGTATTTCCGCGAAGGGACCGCTTCAATTCGAATGCCCGGAAGTTCTAGGGAGTGATTTTCAATAAAGGCGACCGTCTCCCAGGTGACATCCTCTTTAAGACGTATCGGTACGTAATTGGGGTGAGCGCCTTCGGAACGGATACTGTCAAGGATGTCTGAAATGTCTTCATTCAGGATATGGGCCATTTTTTTGAGGACCAGATCCGGGTCTTCGGCATCATCTCTGATCCAGAGAATGTTAAACAGGGGGCGATTCGAGATAATAATGCGATTGTGCCGGTCAAGAATATTTCCACGGGGGGCACGGATATCTAATTTTCGAACGCGATTATTCAAGGCCTTCTGGTCGTACAGGTCGCTTTGGTTGATCTGCAGAAACCATAACCGCACCACCAGGACGGCAATGAAGGTCACCATGACAATAATAGTGAGTTCAACTCTTTTTTTGAGGACGGAAAGCTCCTCCTCATCCAGAGTATTTATTTGATCTAAAAGACGACGACTCATTGGTGGTTGTTTCACTGGTTCAGTTAACTGCGGAATCGGTTCCCGCGTTTTGGACGGATGAGAATTTGCAGTGCATTTTTGGGGTTAAATCTATTCATGGCGAATCGATAAAGTTTAAAGCATGGAGGCGTGATTAACGCCAGCATGAAGAAGCGAATAAACAGGGCAGGCCAACTCCAGAGCAGATCCGTTTCAGGTGCAAGGGATGAAACAATGGTGAAGATAAAACAGGAGACAAAGAGATAGCTTGTAATGACGAGGGGAATCTGGTGGGGCGACTCCGAAAGGACAAGGGGGCGCGATAATCCTTTGATCAGAAAAAGTAACGCAAGATAGGCAATGGGGTGTAGCCCGGAATAGACGCCGGAGAAAATGTCGGTGAGCATGCCGAAGTAAATCGTCAGGACGATTCCCCTGACGGTGTCAATGTGCACCGCAATGAACACAATGAGAATGAATAACGGGTCAAGTTGGCTGAACCACCCCGGTAGAGAAGGGAAGAGTGAAGTCTGCAGAATGAGAAGCCCGGTGCCGAGGAAGATAAAAGGAGCGCAAGGCATGGTTAGTCCACCAATGAATTTTGCTGAAGAATGACGATCAGGTATTCCAGCTGACTGAAGTTGACCGTTGGTTCAGCCTCTATTTTTTGAAACATACCCCGTTTCGACTTGGTCACCTTGGTGACTTTGCCAATGGGTATCCCCTTGGGGAAGGAGCCGCCAAGTCCTGAAGTGACAATGAGATCCCCCTGAACGACATCGGCATTTTTAAGGATATACTGCAGATGATATTCCTGGGTGCCCCGTCCTTTTATAATGCCTTGCACCCTGTTTTTCTGGATGAGCGCGTTGACTGCTGAGTTCTGATCATGGGCCAGGAGAATTTTAGAACTGGTTCGGGATGTCTCCAGAATCTGGCCCACAACGCCTTCCACGGTGATGACGGGCATGCCTTTTTCAATACCGTCCCCAGCTCCTCGGTCAATGGTGAGGGTGTGAAACCATAGGGAGGGGTCGCGGCCGATAATCTGGGCGGTAATGGTGGGTGATTGGATCGTCTCTTTGAGGCCGAGGAGCTTATGCAGCCGCACATTGGCCGCCATAGCTTCACGGTATTCCTGGTTTGTGAGTAAGCTTTTGTCAAGTTCTGTTCGCAGGAGGTTGTTTTCATGGCGGACTGACCACAAGGCAACATAGCTTGCCCAGATATTGTCAATGCCACCCTTGATTCGCGTAACAATATATTGACCTTTCCCCACAACATCCAAACCAAATTTCTGAGGGCCGTTAAAATGGCTTCTGCCGATAGTCGCAACAATAATTATCAGCAGCACGGTAATGATAAACCCGAGCATGAAATAATTTTTAATGGAGTTACGCTGGGATCTTTTGGCCATGGATTCTTAGGGCTGATGGGGAGGGCTCATTGTGGCCCAGTATTATAAAAGCCACGAAGGATGTTCCTCGTGGCTTTCATGTTTCGCGGGGGTACTAAAAAAAGTAAATTTAGGAAACCATAATTTCCTTGAGGACATCAATATTCTCAAGTGCCTTGCCGGAACCGAGCACAACAGAGGACAAGGGGTCATCGGCGATAATGATGGGGAGGCCTGTTTCCTTGGATAAACGTTTGTCGAGATTGGTCAATAACGCTCCTCCACCGGTAAGGACAATGCCTTGGTCGACAATGTCAGCTGAGAGTTCCGGCGGTGTGAGCTCGAGAGCCATTTTTACGGCTTCAATGATCGCATCGACCTGCTCACTGATGGCGTGCATGATCTCTTCGGAGTCAATCGTCAGGGTCTTGGGGACCCCGCTGACGAGGTCACGCCCCTTGATATCCATGGTTTGATAAGGGGGCTCCGGCATCACGTCGCCGATGGTGGTTTTGATCATTTCTGCAGAATGTTCACCAATGGCCAGATTATGGGTACGTTTAATGTGGTGGAGGATTGCATCGTCCATCTTGTCGCCAGCCACACGAACGGATTTTGCATAAACAATGCCTGCGAGGGAAATAACGGCAACTTCCGTGGTACCGCCGCCGATATCAACAATCATATTGGCGGTTGGCTCGGTGATCGGAAGACCCGCACCGATGGCTGCGGCCATGGGCTCTTCAATAAGATAGACCTCACGGGCACCAGCAGATTCGGCCGATTCACGTACCGCTCTTTTTTCAACCTGGGTAATGCCCGAGGGGACAGAGACAATGATGCGGGGATGAACCAGGGTGCGACGATTATGCACCTTGTTGATGAAATACCGGAGCATTGCCTCGGTGACTTCAAAATCTGCGATGACACCATCCTTAATGGGGCGAATGGCCTGAATATTTCCAGGGGTGCGGCCAAGCATGTTTTTGGCATCTTTTCCCACAGCAAGAACCCTGTTCGTCCTGCCATCCTGACGGACTGCGACGACGGAAGGTTCTCTCAGGACAATTCCTTTTCCTTTGACATAAACAAGGGTGTTTGCCGTGCCGAGGTCAATGGCCAGATCATTAGATAGCCAGCCGAATAAAGAGTCAAAAGGTGAAAACATGGGGCGTGGTCCTTTACTTATGAGTGAAAAAAAAGATGGTGAAGAAGCCGGAGCTGACTTCTATGTTCATGTCGAAAAAAAGTTCGTTGTTCTACGGGTATTGTAATTTTTTTTTGTGACTTGTAAGTTGTTGTTCTTGTGTTTAAGTGTTGGGTGTCGAATGGCTTAAACCTTGTTATAATATCACCCTCATCTATATATAGATACATAACTGTTCCGATTATTGAATACATGCGTCTAAAAGTCAATGAATACGGGTGAAAAACCTAAAAAAATCAAGAGGTCTTGGTGCCAAAGGATTAATTTGTTCGTTGGCTTGGAGATGCTGTTGGCCCTTTTGGTCTTGTTTTTTTTAGGGGGACAGCACGTTTTTTTTGAATGAGCCGACGACCGTGTTTGTCTTGTATGTGTCGTTGTAACAACATGTTACGTGTCTCTGTAAGGGATTTTTCAGCGACAAAAAAGGATGAAGTCGAGATATGATGTCAAAAAGAATTGACAGAAGGTCTTGTTTCGGATTAAATGCCGATCTTTAAATTAATGGATTTCTGGTGTGGGGCTATAGCTCAGCTGGGAGAGCGCCTGACTGGCAGTCAGGAGGTCAGCGGTTCGATCCCGCTTAGCTCCACCATAGATTCTAAAGGGGTTTTAACCGAATTGGTTAAAGCCCCTTTTTTTTTGTTTGGGGTTGTGATACAAGTTTTGATACAATATTGATGTTGGTTTGAGCATATCATGCATACATTCTTTAATCGAGGCGGGCCGTTAAGTTCTTCTCTATGTTAAAGATAAGCCTCTGTTGGTTTCGGTGAATTGGCCTTCTTCCGCTCCTTCAGAGGCTTTTTTCGTCTATTCCTTGGTTGACGAGTGGTGCCTCCGTTTCCTTCTCTAAAAGTACAATAATTACACCCCCTAATAAAGGCAGTAGGTTTGGCACGAAAAATCCAAATATAAAGAATAACACTGGCCAGTGCTCAATAGCATAGCCTCACTCTGGGAACTAATCCTCCAGAGTTGTTGAGAAGCTAAGCCTTTTAGGCAAACACGAGTATGCACTCAAATTGGGATAAACCGTAGGAAGGTTACTCTGCAGAATATTTGATATAATTAGATCTTTGCTATGACTACCACCAAACAATATCAATTTGTTATTTTTTCACATTGTTCCCCTCTCTATCCTTGTTTATCCTGATTAATTCCTTTACAAATCAGTCTGTTCAGCAATTTAATAAAAACTCCTCAAGCTCTTGGGAATCATAATGGCAGATAGGTGGCTCTCGGTAGACGAGATCAGTGAACATCTTGGCGTGAAACGAGACACGATCTACAAATGGATCGGTGCTAAAGCTATGCCCGCCCATAAAGTCGGTCGACTATGGAAGTTCAAAAAAGTTGAAGTTGACGAGTGGGTCCTCACTGGTAGCGCAGGGAGCAGTAAGAATGACTGACGTTAACAGAGAGAGCCTTTCCAGGTTTGGTTTCAGTTTTGAAAAGGGAGCTGTGCACACAAAAAGAACTATGATGCTCAAAGAGCTCCGTGATGTCTTTGCCTATGCTCAGGATGAGAACACTACCCCCGATCAATACTTTGAAGCGATTTACGACGAGAACTGCACAGGCAAGAAATCCGGTGCTACCAGGAGGTATACAGTTCAGTACCTTAGCAAACTCTATATCCTTGATCCCTCCTACCCAGTCTTCAGAGCCCTGCGATTTTTATGGGACAGAGATATTGATGGCAGACCTCTCATTGCCTTTCTCTGTGCCTACACAAGAGACAGCATTCTGCGCAAAACCACCTCATATGCAATATCCCTCTCACAAGGTTCAGCCTCATCCAAAGATGCGCTGCATGATCATATTGCCAACATCTTCCCCGACCGATTCAGCCCGGTGATGACAGCTTCTCTGGGAAGAAACCTCTTGTCCAGCTGGACCCAGGCAGGCTATCTCAAAGGCCGCAGCAAAAAAATACGCCACAGGTGTGAGCCAAGTCCAGGGGCAGTCACCCTTGCATTGTTTCTCACTTATCTACGGGGAGGCAGGGGGGAATTACTCTTTTGCTCCGAGTACGCTAAACTGCTTGACTGTCCTATTGATCATGCCATCCAGTTAGCTGAGGCTGCTGCAAGACGTGGCTGGCTTGTTTTTAAGCGTGTTGGCAATGTTATAGAGGTGGCATTTCCGAACTTCTTAACCTCTGAGGAATTAGGGTGGCTTCGTGAGCAGAATTAAACAGCTTCTCCAGGCATACACGAAACATATCTCGATCCCTTGGCGTGAAGATGCTGCCCCCGCTCAGCGTGTCATTTTTTGTGTGTACAATGAAAACGAAGAGCTGAAGCTCAGTGCCAAGATTGATGAGTTTGAAATAGTGACTCGCCAGGCCGGTCATGAGTGGGGAGTATTCGACCTGA
>JBFFNY010000061.1:0-7893 GCA_041562955.1 Desulfurivibrionaceae bacterium
CGCCATGGTTTTCACCTCACTCACCACATCGGCCGCCCGGACATCACCCACCACCAGCACCATCATATTTTCCGGATGATAATGCTTATCCATATAGGCAATGATATTCTCATGGGTGAAACCGGACACACTCTCCACAGAACCGATAATGGGGAGCCTGTACGGGTGGACCTTGTACGACGTTTCCATCAAAGCCTGAAACAGCTTGGTTGCGGGCCGATCATTGCGCATGCCGATCTCTTCCAGGACAACCTTTTTCTCACGTTCAAGTTCACCCGCATCAAACAACGAGTTTTGCACCGAATCGAAGAGAACATCCAGCGCCTTCTGCCAATGGCGTGAGGAGAGGGTGGCGTGATACACGGTATGTTCAAAGGAGGTATAGGCATTAATTCTGCCGCCGAGCCCCTCAAGCTCCTCAGCCAGCTGACCCGGCCCCCGCGTGGGCGTCCCTTTAAAGATCATATGCTCAATGAGATGGGTGATGCCCGCCTCCTGCTCATTTTCATAGATAGAACCCGCCTTCACCCAGATTTGTACGGTGGCAACTTTCGTTCCGGGTGTTTCCTTGACCAGAACAGTAAGACCGTTGTCCAAGGTCTCCTTGTAGAGATGGGGAGACAGCAGAGAGGCCGTGGCATTAGTTGAAATCATAAAGAGAACCAAAAAAGAAAAGAGTTTGAAAAAATGGGACTTCATATACGCTCCCGTGAAATAACCAGATTAAAGATCATGAGTACATCTGCTCTGAGCTGCAAAGGCATTACCTTTTACAAAACTACTATATAGTAATCATTCCCACAAAAAGCACAAGGTTATGCACCACCTATAATGACCGGTGCAACGGCTGTCTATTCAAAACCCAAAAGAAGAGCACACCTGCAACAACCATCAAACCGCTGAGCAGCTGTCCGCGGCTCAAAACACCCGCCATCAGCCCGATGTGCCGATCTGGCTCCCTGAACAGCTCCACAAAACAGCGCAGCAAGCCGTAGTAGAGAATAAAGAAGGCCAGAATAGAACCATGATGCCAGCTCTTTTTAACTTTCAGCCGCTCCATCCAGACCAAGAGACAAAACAGCACCACTCCTTCAAGAACCGCCTCATAAAGCTGGGAAGGATGGCGCACGACATTACCGCCCCCAGGGAAAATCATTCCCCACGGGACACTCGTTTCGCGGCCGAACAACTCGCCATTGATAAAATTACCAATACGCCCGAGCCCCAGGCCAATGGGCAGGGTCGCCACATACAGGTCGGCATGTTCCAGAAACCCCAGGCCAACCCGGCGACAATACCAAAGCCCGCCCAGGAGAACACCGAGCAGACCGCCATGAAAAGACATACCGCCGGCCATGGTGTTGAAACTCTGCAGAGGATGGTCCAGATAATAGGGAAGATTATAAAACAAGACATAACCCAGTCGTCCGCCAACCACCAGGCTTAAAAGAAGAACCATATTCAGATTATCAAATTCCCGGGCAAGGAGCGTGAGATTGTCCCTACGGATATGGCGGCGAATTAAAAAAAAGGTGGCCATGAACCCAAGGACATACATGAGCCCGTACCATCGCAAACCAATGGGGCCGACACTGACGATAACCGGATCAATTTCTGGAAATTTCAACATAAATTCACTTTTTTTCAGGACAAAAACAGAGGATTGTACCCTACCACATTTAGTCAGGTGATGATAATCATAAAGAAGGGCGAACAACTATTTACATCATTTTACCCTTTATAATCAAGGGGTTCATCACCACAACACCCCACGTAAACCTACCTAGGACAGAATGTGCCACGGCTGCGTTTAGAAGATTCTAAACAAACACCTAGGCATCATTGAACACTTCGCCCATTTTTTTCTTGGTACACTTTAACTATCATACACAACATGAGAAGTTACTGAGAGTTGCTTATGACTAAAAAGTTCCTTCTTGTTGACTGTCCTGGGGGAAGCACCATTTACGGAATCGGGAGACCTGTAATGAACAACAGCACAACCAAAAACAAAAAACGTGTCTCAGCAAACCAGCACCAGACCTTGATGCTGACAAAAGAAAGTAAGTTAAACGGCTTTTCTGTTCGTCTGGCCGAGGGCGAATCCTGGGATAACAACGTCGTGGAACTTGCCATGCTGGTTGTTGGCGAAACCTATCTTGAGAAACTCCAGTCACCACAACCGACCAACGATGCCGGTCTTCGGATGAATCAAATTTCCATCCGCCGTAATCATTTTGAACCAGAATTTGAACCATCCCGCCATGAAATGCGTATTTTCGACGCACTTGACGGGGTCGTCACCGAGATGTAGTCGAGGTATAAAAAGTTTAAAATCGGCGCACACCTCTTTCATGCGCCACCCCCGCCTCGCCTTCAGGCCGAGAGAAATTCAGCCTTCTCTCGGCCATTTTTTTTGCCCTTTCTGCCCCGCGCCTTCACTTTCCCCCCACCCAACTGTCTGTCATTCCTTTGATAATTTTCTGCGGTCCCCTATGGCTGCCTTGAAAAAAGAGTCTGTTCAAGGTACAACGTACCATGTCAACAATAGGAAGTTTGAAACACAACCCCTCCTGGTGCAAGTATGGAAGAAAAAGAGTTACAAAAACTCCTTAAAACCCGGGTGTATCAACATCTACACCCTCTATTCCAAAAGTATGACCGCGACTTCAGTGACCTTGACTCCATCCTCAAATGGAAACCCATGGTCCTGCTCATCGGCAATTATTCTTCCGGAAAATCCACCCTGGTCAATGAGCTTGCCGGCGTTGACATTCAACGCACCGGCCAGGCCCCCACCGATGATGCCTTTACCATTATCACCAGTGACGAGGAGAGCAGTCCGGGTCAGGAGATCCCGGGCTCCACCCTGGTCAACGATGAGAATCTCCCCTTTGGTCAGCTCAAGGACCATGGAGAGCAGTTCATCTCCCACTTCCGTATGAAAAAAGTGACAGCCCCGGCTCTGCATGACATGGCCATCATCGACAGCCCGGGCATGCTTGACTCGGTGACCGAGAAAGATCGCGGTTATGACTATATGGCGGTGATCTCCCAACTCGCCAAACTTGCCGATCTCGTCGTCTTAATGTTTGATCCTCTGAAAGCCGGAACCATCAAAGAAACCTACACCGCTATCCGTGACACCCTGCCTGAAAGTGCGGGTGAAGACCGCATCGTTTTTGTCATGAGCCGTATCGACGAATGTGATTCCATGACCGACCTGGTCCGTTCCTATGGAACCCTGTGCTGGAACCTTTCGCAGATGACGGGACGCAAAGACATCCCGCACATCCATCTCACCTATGCGCCTCCGCAAGATGATGCCGGTATCAAGAGCAAATCCGGCATGGACCTCAGCCCCTGGACCGATGAGCGGCGTGAGCTCAAGGACAAGATCCTCAGCGCCCCTAAATTCCGGGTCTACCACATTCTCCAGTCTATTGACCGCCAGGTGAATGAGCTGGACCTCATCAGTGAGGCCATGGAATCCTTCAGCAAACGGGCACGCAATGCCGGGATGACAAGCTTTAAGTTCGGGATTGCTGCTGCGGTTCTGGCCTTCTTTTTCACAGGACTCCTCGCCAAACTCTTCTGGGGTGTCCCGGAACAGAGCTTTCTGGAGGCCTTACTCGTCAGTGAAATCACCACAAACCACCTGACCTTTCCCCTTGCCGGGGTCACCATCACCACCATCGTAAGCTGGATCTGGCTCAGCAAAATCAGCTTCCCGCGCCTCCTTAAACAGTACCGCAAGGATCCGGAGAAACTGGTGCGGTTACCCAACCAATACAAGCGCAACCTGTGGGACAAGGTTGCCCCCCAGGTCGGCCGTCTACTCAGCCAGGCGCACATCACCACCATCTTCAGCTGCCACAGCCGCAACCGCCAAAAAATAAAAAAATTCCTGGAGACCGATCTCAAGGAATTCTATGACAAAATCCGTTAACCGTTTTTCCTCTTCAAAATCCCAGGCGCCACGCCTATCTGAAAAATACAGGAGTACCCTTTATGAGTGCAACAATTGATTCCACCCCAGGCTTCATTGAAGCCGTCTATACAAAGATGGACGCGAACATCAAGATCGTCCGCTCCCGCCTGAACCGGCCGCTGACCTATGCCGAGAAACTCCTCTTTGGTCATCTTGATGATGCCGCAACTGCCGACCTTGACCCGGGCAAGGCGTATATCAAGACACGGCCTGACCGCATCGCCCTGCAGGATGCCACGGCGCAAATGGCCATCCTGCAATTCATGCTGGCCGACAAGGCAGAAGCCGCGGTGCCGGTGACCGTCCATTGTGACCATCTCATCCGCGGGCATATGGGTGCGGACAATGACCTGAAAATTGCCAATAGCGAAAACAAAGAGGTGTATGATTTTCTATCCTCAGCCTCGCAGAAATACGGCTTCGGCTGCTGGAAGCCGGGGGCGGGAATTATTCACCAGGTGGTCCTTGAGCAATACGCCTTCCCTGGACAGATGATGCTCGGCACCGACTCCCACACTCCGAATGCCGGCGGCCTCGGCGGCTTTGCCTGCGGCGTGGGCGGTGCGGACGCGGTTGATGTCATGGTTGGCCTGCCCTGGGAGGTGCTCCAGCCCCACATCGTCGGTGTAAAACTGACCGGCAAGCTGAGCGGCTGGACCGCCCCGAAGGATGTCATTCTCAAACTCCTTGCCATCCTGAGCTGTTCCGGCGGCACCAATCGGGTTATTGAGTATTTTGGTGAAGGAACCAAATCCATTTCCTGCACCGGCAAGGCAACCATCTGCAATATGGGCGCTGAACTTGGCGCAACCACCTCCACCTTTCCCTATGACGAGCGCATGGCAACCTACCTGCAGGCCATCGGCCGGGAAGAGAGTGCGACACTCGCCTCAAAGTACAGGGATATGCTCACGGCCGACCCTGAGGTTCTGGCGAATCCTGAACAATATTACGACACGGTTATTGAAATTGACCTGAATGAACTGGAACCGCATCTCGTCGGCCCCCATTCACCGGATCTGGCGTCTCCCGTATCAAAGATGAAGCAACACCTGACAGACGGCGGCTGGCCCACCAATATGACCTGCGCCCTCATCGGCTCCTGCACGAATTCCTCCTACGAAGACATGGGACGTATTGCCGACATGGCAGCCCAACTCCTGGATAAAGGCGCCAAGCTCAAAACCCCCCTGTTCATCTCACCGGGCTCCGAACAGGTCCGCGCCACCATTGAACGGGACGGCCAACTGGGAAAACTGGAACAGCTGGGTGCGGTTATTCTCACCAATGCCTGCGGTCCCTGTATCGGCCAATGGCAACGGGAGGATGCCAACGCCGGAACGAGCAACTCCATTGTCACCTCCTACAACCGCAATTTCCCCAAACGGGCTGACGGCAATCCCGGCACCTGCGCCTTCATCGGCAGTCCGGAAACCGCCATGGCCTATGCCTGCACCGGTATCATGGATGCAAACCCCTATGATGCCGAACTCATTGCCAGCGACGGCAGCAGCTTCAAACTCGTGCCGCCGCAGCATGTTGCCGAAATTCCAGCAGCGGGTTTTATCCGCGACGAACACGGCTTTCTGGCCCCACCCGCAGACCGGAGCAGTATAGAGGTCGTGGTATCGCCAGAATCCCAACGTCTGGCCCTGCTCTCACCATTTCCAGGCTGGGACGGCCAGGACTATAAGGGGCTGCAACTCCTCATCAAGGCAAAGGGAAAATGCACCACCGACCACATCTCACCAGCAGGCCCCTGGCTCAAATTCCGCGGCCATCTCAACAATATTTCCGACAATATGCTCACCGGAGCGGTCAACGCCTTTAACGATGCCGTCGGCCAGGCGACCAACGGCTTAACAGGAGAATTGCAGTCGGTGCCTGATATAGCCCGGGCCTATCTGGCCGCCGGTCAGCACTGGGCGGTGATCGGTGACCGGAATTACGGCGAGGGTTCATCCCGTGAACATGCCGCCATGAGTCCCCGCCACATGGGTGGCCGAGTGGTGATCACCCGAAGTTTTGCCCGCATCCATGAAACCAATCTCAAGAAACAAGGGGTTCTTCCCCTCACCTTCATCAACGAGGCGGATTATGATCTGGTTCAGGAAGGGGACGTTCTGGATATTCTGGGACTCACGACCCTGGCCCCGGCAAGTGCGATCACCATGGTACTGCACCATAAGGACGGCTCAACCGACGAGGTCAGCCTGCACCACTCCTTGAATCATGAACAGATTGACTGGTTCAAGGCGGGCTCTGCCTTAAATTTCCTCCGTAACTAGAACCATACCGGCTCTAAAAAAAAGGGGGAGCGGCTTCGTGCCGCTCCCCCTTTTTTTTTCAGCCATGGCCATCCAGAGCACAGCAGCCCCGCATCATTTCTCCATAAGTGACCCGAACTCTTCAAAGACAAGATCAATATCCAGGGCAAAGCCGATGCCCTCAAAGCCTTGGCCGACCATTTTCTTGGTATTGATGCCGATAACCTTGCCATCCGCTGTCACCAGCGGCCCCCCTGAATTCCCCGGGCTGATTTCCGCACTGGTCTGGATATGGTGTTCACGTTTGGCAGAATAGACCCCGGAGGAAATAGAATTATGAAATCCCACCGGATTACCAATGGCAAAGACCGTCTCCCCCTGGTTCACCGTTGAGATTTTTCGCGGCTCCAGAAACGGCGTGGTGGCATCCTTGATCCGCAGCAACGCCAGATCATAGTTCGAACTCACCTTGACCAGATAGGCGTCAAGCTCGGTCTTGTCGGCTAAAATAACCTTATAAAACCGCCGCCCCCGCATACCGCTGATGAGCTTATTATATTTCACCTTGGCATTACGCACCGTTTCTTCAGCCTTTTTATACTCAGCGGCCCGCATTTCATAACTCTTCTGCCAACGCTGGAGATAGGCGTAATCACTTTGCAACGCGTGGTACATGGACTGCAGCCGCGGTGCGCTCGTACCAGAATCCGCCTTCGCCCGGGTATAGGCACCTTTCTTACGCTGATACGCGTCCTTTGCCGCCAGATATCTGTTTTTCTCTGAAACCAGTTCGGACTTCACCTGGCGCAGCGTCGAGTTTGCCTCATTAAACTGAGCCAGGCTCTTCTCCTTCATCTCATCCGTGACCTTCACCACATGGCGATTTGTGATGATATCGCCATGGTTTGTAATGAAAAAGCCGGAACCGGAACCAAAATCCGACTCCACAGCAAGGGTCGCCATATTGGCGTTTTCAATGGGAGTTGAGGGCTGGATGGCCTTGGTCAGCCGGGAGACAAGGTCCTGTCGGCCCGAGCTATTGTCCTCATGGGGAGCCGACTCCCCCTCCAAAGCGGAAGCAGCGACGCCATTGCTGTTGACCGGAGCGGGGGCGACGTTTCGTTGCGGTTGTCGGTCGTATTCAATTCGTTCAATATTACGGCGCAGCAGGGTAATCATTCCCCCATATTTTTCATAGCGGACCTGGGAATCCTCTTCCAGGACGACAGTGGCCGTTATAATTTTACCGTTTTTCAGGTAAATTTTATGCGCCTCGGCAAACGACCCGGAAAACACAAGGACAAGGCAACAGGTTATAAAAAAAGGTTTCGTCAGCATGGCAGAAGGATTATTCTCTAATTCATAGTAACAAGGACAAAAAACAACAGAATGGAAACGATATGATACCTGCAATCGTCACGACTCTCAACATCGGAACCGCAAGGGAGCATAATTTTTTCGGTAAGCACATCACAACGGGGTTGTGTAAGGAGTCGGTCACCCACCCGGTGCAGGTGAGCAAAACAGGGCTGGCTGGGGATGGTATTTTCAATACAAAATATCATGGCGGAGAAGACAAGGCCATCTGCGTCTATCCCTCCATCCACCTCAGCCACTGGCAGAAAACACTGGGGA
>JBFFNY010000062.1:0-7854 GCA_041562955.1 Desulfurivibrionaceae bacterium
AACCAGTTGAAACATCTGGGCAGTTCCTGCGATTGGGACCGTGAACGGTTCACCATGGACGAAGGGCTGTCCAAGGCCGTGCGCACCGTGTTTGTCCGCCTCTACAAAGAAGGGCTGATCTACCGCGGCGACTATATCGTGAACTGGTGTCCACGCTGTCACACCGCCCTGGCCGACGACGAGGTGGAACATGTGGACAAAAAAGGCGCGCTCTACCACATTAAATACCCCTATGCCGACGGCTCGGGTCATGTCGTTGTTGCGACAACACGCCCGGAAACCATGCTTGGAGATACGGCCGTTGCCGTACATCCTGATGACGAACGGTACAAGGGTCTGGCGGAGATCGGCGTCAAACTGCCGCTTACCGACCGCGTTCTGCCTGTTGTTTTCGATCACCATGTCAAGCGCGAGTTTGGGACCGGAGCATTGAAGGTCACCCCGGCCCATGACCGTGACGATTACGAAATCGGCATGCGCCATAACCTTGAAATCATCAAGGTTATGGATGAGTCCGGCAATATGAATGAGCTGGCTGGTCCCTATGTCGGGCTTGACCGGTTCAAGGCGCGGAAACAGATTGTTGCCGACTTAAAGGCCCAGGGCTTCCTCGTTGAGATTGAAGACTACGATCACGCCGTTGGTCATTGCTACCGGTGTCAAACCGTCATTGAGCCCACCACATCCCTGCAGTGGTTTGTCTCCGTAAAACCGCTGGCGGACCGTGCCGTTCAGGCCGTCCAGGATGGACGGATGAATATCCACCCGAAATCATGGAACAACTCCTTCTATGCCTGGATGGATAATATCCGCGACTGGTGCATCTCCAGACAGATCTGGTGGGGCCATCAGATTCCGGCATGGACCTGTGCGTCATGCAACGAAATGATCGTTGCAGAGGAGGTGCCGACCTCATGCCCGAAATGCAAGAGTGACAAACTCATCCAGGAAACGGATGTGCTCGACACCTGGTTCTCCTCTGCCCTCTGGCCCTTTTCCACCCTGGGCTGGCCGGATGACACCGAGGAACTCAAGTTTTTCTACCCGACATCCGTACTCATCACCAGCTTCGACATCCTCTTCTTCTGGGTGGCCCGCATGATGATGATGGGACTGCACTTCATGGATGAGGTGCCCTTCAAAGACGTCTACCTCCATGCCCTGGTCCGCGACAAGGACGGCAAGAAGATGTCGAAATCAACCGGCAATGTCCTTGATCCGCTGGTGGTTATCGACGAATACGGCACCGATGCGCTGCGGTACACCATGGTGGCCTTTGCCGCCCAGGGCCGGGATATTCGCCTTTCGGAAGACCGCATTGAAGGGTATCGCAACTTCATGAACAAGATCTGGAATGCCGCCCGGTTCAGCCTCATGCATATCAGTGCATGTGACCCGGCGATCACACGTGATCTTGATCCGAAACCATTGAAGCTTGAACACCGGTGGATCCTGAGCAAACTCAATAGAGCCGTTGCGGACACCCACCAGTCCCTTGCCGATTTCCGTTTCAATGATACGGCGTCCGTGGTCTACCAGTTCGTCTGGCACGAATTCTGCGACTGGTATCTGGAGCTGGTCAAGTCCGATCTCTACGGAGACAATGAAGGCGCGAAAGGACAGGCTCAAGCCGTCCTGTTCACGGTTTTAGAGACGAGTCTGCTCCTCATGCACCCGGTGGCCCCCTTTATCACCGAAGAAATCTGGCATAGTCTGCCGGGGACACGCTCCTCCATCATGGAAGAGAAATATCCCCTGGTGAATCCGGAATGGGCTGATCAGGAGGCGGAGGATTCCATCGAGCTTCTCATGGGTATTGTCGGCGGGGTGCGAAATATCCGCAGTGAGATGCAGATTCACCCATCCGCTGAAATTGAAGCCTTCATCATCTGTGGCGATGCAACCAAAACGGCGCTGATCACAAACCAGATCAGTTCCATCAGCAACTTAACCCGCTTGGCCTCTCTCACGGTGCTCCCAGCGGGGTCGGTACCGGAAGACGCCGCAAGCTATATCTACCAGGATCTGGAAATCTACATCCCCTTAAAAGGACTCATCGATGTGGAGAAGGAGCTGGCCAAGCTTGAAAAAAGCAAGGCAAAGATTGAAAAGCAGTTTCAGCAGACCTCAGGCAAGCTGAAAAATGAAAAGTTCCTCGCCAATGCCCCGGATGATGTGGTGGCGAAAGAGCAGGCCAAGCTTGATGAATTCACCCTTGGCCTGGCCAAGATTGCTGAAAGTTCAGCGCGTCTGGAAAAACTGCGTTAGAAACGAAACCGCGCGAATTCCGGTCCTGCTCTTGACGGACTGCAGGCGGTTAGAACGACAAAAGGCGGTGGAGATGCCATGCTCCACCGCCTTTTGTTATTTTCACCTTGGCAGGGGGAAGCCGGCTGGCGCAGTCTCCGTCCACGTTGAAAATCAGGGCGTCATCCGGGCCATTTCCACTCGATTGCGACCGCCATCCTTAGCCTGATAAAGCGCATCATCAACCTTTTTAAAGATATCATCCTCTTGAAGCTGATTTGTGGGACTCACCACGGCCACTCCCATGGAAACCGTGACATAGGGCCCGGCACTATTGCCATCATGTTTCAGCCGCTGGTTCTCAAGATGAGTGCGATATTGATTGGCAAAGTGAAGCGCCTCGTCTTCATCCATATCTTCGACAAGTACTCCAAACTCTTCGCCGCCGAGGCGAAAACCGAAATCACTGGGACGACGCAGCATTTTGGTCACCCCTTCCCCTATCAGCGCTAAAACCTCGTCACCCTTCTGGTGGCCATAGGTATCATTATACTGCTTGAAATTATCCACATCAAACATGATGAAGATCAAATTTTTACCATCCCTCCTCGTCCGTCGTAATTCCTGACTAAAAAGGGTGTTGAAATGTCTGCGGTTGTACAAACCGGTAAGGGCATCAGTAATGGAGAGCTTCTCGATTCTCTTTTTATCAGTGATATCATGATGGATAGCGGTATAGCCGACAATTTCACCCATGTCATTCAAGGTCGCCGTAATCGAGGCCTCAACCCAATAATCGCCTCCGTTCTTTGTCTTATTTCTGAATATGCCGCGCCATTTCTTCCCGGCCGAGACCGTTGCCCACAGCTGTTTATAGAAGCTGGCCGGCATGTCCGGATGCCGGAGAAGTCGGTGATTCTGACCGAGGAGTTCCTCCCGCTCATAACCGGATACCCGGCAGAAGGCGTCGCTTACAGCGGTAATCCTTCCAGCAACGTTCGTGGCCGAGGTGATGACGTTCTCATCAACAATGGAGATATATTGATAGAGCTGTTGCTGGGCCTGGCGCAATTGCGTGATATCCTGCACCGTACCCAACATGGACAGGGGTTGTCCCTTTTCATCGCGGGTGATGTCACCGACTTCATGGACCATACGAATGGAACCGTCGGGACGAACCACCCGGTGGTCCACCGAGTACGATTTGATATCCGCCAAGGCATCTTGCACCGCCCTGTTCACCAGCTCCCGGTCATTGGGATGCACCGCCTCCATGAAGGCCTCGTAGGTGGCGGCAAACTGTTGGGGCTGCAAACCAAAAATACGATATATCTCATTCGACCACGTCAACGTATTGCGACTGATATCCCACTCCCAGCTGCCCATATGGGCGAGTTCCTGGGCCCGGTCAAATATCTTTCCCGCCCGGGTCAGTTCTGCGGTGCGCTGCGCAACCAGATTTTCCATGGAAGAGCTGTACTCATGAATATCCTGGGCCATAACATTAAACGTCGTCGCCAACAGCCCCAGTTCATTGGTGGCGGACACCTCGGCCCGAACCTTGAAATTGCCCCCGGCGAAATCATTGACTGTTGCATTCAATTTTTTTATCGGATAGGTAATGCGGCGGACGGCAAACAGGATGCCACTCACGACCAGGAAAAGGACGATCAGCAGCAAACCGCCGGCCAATGAATCCTGGCGGGATATCGAAGCAAAGGCCTCGTCCCGGTCGATCTTAACCACCAACCCCCAATCCAAGGACGGCACATAGTCCCAGGCCGCCACAATTTCCCGACCTCGATAATCAATGGCTAATCCGACACCCTTTTGACCAAAGGCCGCCTGCAGTATTGGGATTGGAGCCCCCTTCTCAAACACCAACCCTTCCTCAAGGGCGTCCGGCCGGTGGCGGAGCGGCCCGGCGGCGACAACAGCGCCATCGTCCCGCTTCCTGCCCGCCACCAGCTCACCGCTTGTACCTAACCCGATATAATCCGTAAAGATATGAAACAAGGGGTCTTCGTCGAGCTGAATGGCCACAGCGCCGAGCAATTCCTTGCCGGCGAAGACCGGGGCAGCAATAAAGCCTGCTGATCTGCCGGAGGGTGGATAATACATAAACAGGGAGATCTTACTGTCAAGCTGGGTCATCGCCTGGTTAAAGGCCCAGGCCAAACCGCTTTCCCGGTAAACCCCGTGCTTCAGGTTGGTGCCCAGATCCTTTTTCAGGGCCAGGGTGTAGACGATGTCGCCGGAGAGGTTGATCAGGAAAAGGTCATGGTACCCCAAAATTCGCTGGGTTTCACGCAGGAAGGGCAAGGCATCGCCTGCCAATTCTGGCAACTCCTCGGCCCGAATACCGTGTCCGGCAAAATGGCTGGAAGCCTGGCGCAAGGTTTGAACCACAACCGGCACCTTGGCCAGCAACCTGACGTCCTGTGTCGATTTCTCAACATACAAATCTATACGCGCAATCTTTTCATGAACAATATCCCGCAACTGCACAGTCAACTGCTTGACAATCTGGTTGCGGTTGATGTGGCGTGCGAGGGTAACGCTTATGGTCATGGGCAGCACGGCAAGAACCAAGAACCAGATGCCGATCTGCCACGCGATTTGCTTTCTGAATTTATTCTTCATTGCGCCTTCCCTTCAATGAGCTGAGCTCGGCCTCAGAGCCGTTCAGTTCAATCTCGTTGCGGCCAGTGGCTTCGGACCGGCAGCGCAGCTCAACCATCAAGGGATCTCATTTCTATTGAATCTCGGGATATCTCAGTTCTTTTCTGCAAGGGGGCATTGATCCGTGTAAAATAACCATTGTGAAAAGACAGACCCTGCGCATAGCAGCATTTCTAGTATCAAATCAGCTCATTGCATGGTGATCTTTCTTGAATTTTAGCAAATACATGCCCTTAATAGCGAATGATATCTTAAAATCCTTTTTTAGACCGTTTCGCACACGGTCTGACCTATGCATACTGACATACCTCCGGAATCGTCCTAAGGTGAAGATCCCAGGATCTGAAACAGCCAAAACCCATTATAGACAGGTATAATATCCGAATAGGCCCCTGTTTTGAGGGTAAAGAGTTTCTGCATGCCTTGCGTTCGGGCGTCGCGATAGGCCAACCCAGGTAGAAGTCCACCATCCAGCTTTGAACCCGCCTGGGAATAGAGGCGGCTCATCTGGGTAAAGGACTGCCCCTGCAGCAACTCCTGCTGCACCCCCTGCATGATCTCGTACTGGTCGTTCACCTTCTCATAATCGTCATGGGCATCAACATAACGGAAAATCCCCCGCAAGGTGAGGCACCGAGAAGAAACAATGCCCGGGTGGGCATTTGGGGGGGGGACATCAAAGTCATCATCCAGCACACAGAGCACCAGGGGAGGGATGGTCTCTTCGTTATGGACCGCCGCCTCAACCTGACCGGCAAGCTGATACCTTGACACGGCTTTTTTTTGCTTGAGCAGATGACCTAAACTGAACAGACAGATATCATCCACCCCAACACCTTTGACGCGTGTAATCTCCGTCTGGATATCCAGTGCAGATTTGATATAGGCCCCAAGCCCTGCCCACATCTTCACCTTATACCGGTCACAAATCTGTTTACATTGCCGCATCTGACTCTCAACCCGTTCAGGAGAGCCGAAATAGGCCATTACATACAGTTCATCAAGCAACTCCTCCTTCAGCCAATCCACCCATTTCTGACCCTTATCCAGAAACGCCTCAATCACATCAGGAAAGACAGAGGCAGACAGCCGCAGTTCAGGGTTGACCTCCTGCATGACCGCTTTCACATCCCGCACGAGTTGCGTGACATTTTCGGCCCTCCGCTGTTCCCAGCCAAGCCGTTCAGTCAGGACAGCCCGTGTCCCCGCATCCCCGCTCTGATTATACCACTGGGCGAACTCCTGGCGCGTGATGCTGGCGAGAACTGTCTGGTCCCCGTCGCCAAAAAAGGAACCCGGATACCGGACAAAGTCCAGATGGACACCGGCCACAGCATACGTCTCGACAAGCTCACGCACCACATCGGTGAAGTAGGCCCGATACGCAGCCGAAGCCGGATCGGCATACACCCCTTCGATCCAGTGCTGACGCTGCTCAAGGGGCGAGTAGTCCTTGACGGAGCGCCCCGTGCGATCCTTCAAGATCCATGCATCGTTATAATAGGGATGATTCAGGTTCGCAGGGGGCGCATCACCCGTCCACAGATAATAGACATTGATCCAGGCATGCACCTCAACATCCGTGCACTGTTCTAGGATTGCCGCCAGGGGGTCGAAATCAGGAACCTCCTCAGCCTTCGGGACAAATGAGGATTCATACCAACTGTCAGCCCGCCCCCGCACCTGCACGAGAAAGCGGTCAAACTGGCGCTGATTCTTCTGGGAACACACCTGACTCACCTTCTCAGGGGTATCAATATCAAAGCGCACCACCCACGTGCCCCGCTCACCTCCAGAGGCCGGAGCAAGCAATACACCGAGCCAGAGGATGGTGGACAACAGGAGACTGCATAATTTCATAATCTTGACCCGCAGACGTGCAAATGGTAAGAAGTCGGCAACACGTTGCCTGAGATAAATCTGACTACCCATTGAGATAGTAAAATGACATCCACACCTGCACAAGAAAAAAAATTCCCCGAAGGCATGGTTCCTCTGGAAAAGAAACCCTTTCACTTTTCCTGCCATGAGAACGTATCCTGTTTCACCAAATGTTGCCGGAATGTGGATATGCTCCTCTACCCCTACGACATCATTCTCCTGAAAAAGGAACTTGGCATCCGTTCAGACGAATTTCTTGATAAATATGTCAAGGCGGTGCGTGGGCAGAATCCGCTCTTCCCCTCACTCATGATGAAGATGACTGAATTGAACGCCTGCCCCTTTCTGGGACCCAAGGGATGCGCTGTATACGACGCACGACCAGCTGCCTGCCGGATGTACCCGCTGGAACGCGCCGTTGACCGCAGCCCGGCCAAAGGCCGCCCTGACGAGTTTTACTTCCTCACCAACCACGACTACTGCATGGGTCATAAGGAAGAGACCGAATGGACGGTGAAAAACTGGCTTCGCGACCAGGGCCTTGCCCTGCATAACAGCCATGCCGACCGTTGGGCGGAAATGGACACCTTCTTTGCCACCAACCCCTGGTCTGGTGAGGGCGTTGCCGGTCCGCGCCAGAAGGTCGCATTTCTGGCCTGTTACAACATTGACGGATTCCGCGATTATGTCCGCGACAAAAATATTCTGGCCGAGTTCAAGCTCTCCAGTACACGGCTGCGCTCCATCCAGAACGATGATGAGGCACTCCTGTCCTTTGGGTATGACTGGCTTAAAATGATTCTGGCCGGGATTCCAACCTTGAAAATGCGTAAAAGATAATAAATAGAGAGAATGGGGTCAGGTTGATCTAACGGCATACATCCGTGGAGATACACGGCCTGACTGCTAACATGATTTGCATGCTGTGAACTATTGACTGAGCAACCATTTTTCGCCATCGGCCTGCGTTCTGAAAATACATATATTTTGGGTCAACCCTTCCATCTTTGAAAATACTTCAAACATCCGGCTCAAACCGAAGCC
>JBFFNY010000063.1:0-7791 GCA_041562955.1 Desulfurivibrionaceae bacterium
CCCTAAATACTGATGATCCACACCCAGGCGTTTCTGTTCAACGTTCATCTCATCCAGGAGAGAAACATCACCATACAGGTTATCGAGATTCTCTTTATTTAAGGCCAGATAAATAACCATCTTACCGATATCATGGACCAATCCAGCCACAAAAAAATCACTGGAACTATATCCCCATCTTTTGGCAAGAACTGCCGAGGCGAGACCACAATGAAAAGAATGTTTCCATAGCGCATTGACTCGATCCCCCTTTTGGCCAAACACCTTGAAGGTATTGAACATGGCCTTGGCCAGAACCAGATTTTTGACCTCTTCCAGACCAAGAACGGTAAGGGCATGGGGGATGGACGACACCTGCCGGCTCAAGCCGAAGAACGGAGAGTTTGCCAGTTTTATGACCGACGCAGACAGGGCGACCTCCGCCTCAACAAGCACCTTCAAGTCATCAATGGAACTCTCAGGATCAGAGGTCACCTTTAATATCTGCGACACAATCGCTGGCAAGGGCGGGAAATCACCCACTTGCTGTATGAGCTGATTACATATTTTCCTTTTCACACCGTTGATACTCATTGCATTTCACCGGGAACAGAGGCGCACGCCAGATCGGAAAAACTGGCATCACTGACAATATCAATCAGCATCTGCACGAGAAACGGATCAAATTGTACGCCGCTCATCGCACTGAATTCACGAATGACCTCATTTTTGTTCTGACAGGGCCGTTTATAACTTGGAATAATCATTGCGACATAGGCATCGACAATGGCAAAAAGCCTCGCCCCCATCGGGATATCCTGCCCATCCAGCCCCTCGGGATACCCGGATCCGTCAAAATACTCATGGTGGTAACGCAGAATAATTCTTTCATCGGCAAAAAAATCAAACAGATCCGTCAGCTGCTTCAACATGAGGGGCTGATCTTCAATCGCATCCATTTCAGCTTCGCTCAGCGAACCTGATTTTTTAATCGTTGCATCAGAAATAAACAAACGCAGGAGATCATGCAGTTTAAATGCCCGCCGAAAGGACTGACTGACACCTCGAGGTATATTAAGCCGTTTACACAGCAGGTTCACCATTTGCAAGGCAAGTGTATTCCGTGCCTGTAAGGTGAGATGATCTTTCGTTTGACTGTGAACCATGGCCTCAAAAGAGGCCAGAGCGCTTGCCCTGGTTTTTTCAAGGGTCGCACGCAATCGATCCCGCACACAGGCGAGGTTATCGGAGAGCTCAAGGGGATGGGAAGATTCACCACAACTCGTTGACTCATACCAGACCATTCTGTTTCGCCCCAGTGCCTTGGCCTGATACAGGGCATGGTCGGCCTGATCAATAAGGGTCGACACCTTGCCCATCCCTTTTTCAGACATGGTCGCGCCTATACTGACGGTAACCTGCAAGCCGGATCGTGCTGCACAAAACACAAACCGGGCCGTTTTCCGACGAATAGTCTGCGCCAACTCCTGAATTTCATCTTTTGTCGCCCCGGGCAGGATGAGCATAAATTCCTCGCCACCGTACCGGGCCCATATCTGCTCAGTTCGCAGTTCATCGCTCACAAGTTGGGTAAATTCTTTGAGAACAAGATCGCCAATCTGATGTCCATAGGAGTCATTCACCTCCTTGAAAAAATCAATATCAAACATAAGCAGCCCAAGGGTTTCACCGGACTGCGCACTTTCAGCGAATTGGGCCGCCATCTCTTCCTGAAAATAACGATGATTATATATTCCGGTCAAGGCATCATGATTCGCATGAAACGTAAGCCACTTTCGCTGTTCCTCATTGCTCTGATTCGCCTTCTCCCATTCACGCTGTTTTTCAAAAAAAGCCGCATACCTTGTCATTTTCAGCCGGACAATATCTCGAGGCTGAGTTGTCCGGAGAATATCGACCACACCGGCATGATACAGAACACGTTCCTCATCGGGTGTCAGCTCTGTTGTGGATAGCCCGAGGAGAAAGGTCGCCCCCTGCATTTCCGTTGCGCCATACCGGTGCAGCTCCTGCATCCCGGATTCATCTAATTCCGATATGTCTAAAAGAACTGCAGCGAATTGCATATGTGGCTGCGCGGCAAGGGTCGTTACATCTGCGTAATGCGTCAGGAAGACATCAGGGCTGATGACCGTGTTTACATACTCAACAAGATCAATGGTCGGTGAAATGAGGGCAATGTTCATTGTCATATCAGTCAGTAAAAAAAAGAGAGGATAATAGCTGGGATTTATTTAGTATGCGCCTGAATGGCACAGGCAGTCAACTATTGTTGTTCCTCCCTGTATGATATTACTCAAGACACCCATGCCATACGCCTTGTTGAAACGTTCCATACCGCGTTTGCCGTCGAATCCCAGGGCAGGTGTCTTTTCATTATAAGGGCTGAACCCTTATATTTTCCCTAACAATATTGCCTTAAAATACAGTATATTAACTTTGTATTTTATTCATCTTGATTTCAAATTTATGACAATGACAGAGGGAGCGCGAAACATGGGAAATTTAAGCCTTGAGATTATCGAGTGGTTTGATGAATCCGGCCAGGAGATGATCAAAAGAATTCCTGATCAAGGTTCAACGGACATCAAGTATGGGGCCCAACTTACCGTGCGGGAAAGCCAGGCGGCAACACTCTTTTACAAAGGGAAATCCGGCGACGTTTTCGGCCCCGGACTTCATACCTTGAAAACAGCCAACCTTCCCATCATCACCAAACTATTAGCTATTCCCTGGGGAATGGAAAGTCCTCTGCGGGCTGAAGTCTATTTTGCCAACATGAAGGTATTCCCGAACCTGAAATGGGGAACCCGTAATCCTGTGGCCTTCAAGGATTCAGAACTCGGTTTGATCCGGTTGCGTGCCCATGGCATTTTTGACATCCGCATTGTGCAACCGATCTTATTTATGAATACCCTGGTCGGCACCATGGGGAAATACACCACTCAGGAAATCAGCCAGTACCTTAAACGTGTAATCATCTCCCGCTTTAATGATTATTTGGGAAAAAAACTTGATACGATTTTCAACCTGCCGGGCACCTACGAGTCCTTATCTACGGGGCTGCAGGAAAAGCTCCATGACGACTTCTCACATTTCGGACTGGAACTTTCCAATCTGTATATCACTTCCATAACCCCCCCGCCTGAGGTGCAGGAATCCATAGATGACCAAAGTCGCCTCACCGTGATCAAGGACATGGATAGATTGATCAAACTCAAGGCGGCATCCGCCATGGAAAAGGCTGCAGCAAATCAGGGAAGTGCCGGCGAAGGAATGGGCATGGGGCTCGGTTTTATGATGCCCGCCATGCTGAATAACAGCTCAGGCCATGAATCCGCAGCAAAGGTTCACGCCACCTGCCCGGATTGCCACGGCACAATTCCGGCCGATTGCCGTTTCTGTCCGTTATGCGGCCACCAGATTCTCGTCCTGAAGCAATGCGTAAACTGTAATAAGAATATTGTGCCGAACGCCAACTTCTGTTCACGCTGCGGTCACCCAACCGATGAAAAGCCAAAGCCTGCCATCTGTCCGGCGTGTAAAAAAGAGAACATCCCGGGATCGTTATTTTGCGACCATTGCGGAGAAAAACTCTAGCGTTTTGAGAGCGGCCGCAGTGCAGACCCCTTACGTCATCTCCAACACCATTATTTAACATCGATGCTCAATTGAATATACTGATAGAAAGAAAATGTGAGCAATGCGGGGGGGAAATGGAGATCCATGAAACGGATACCCTCCTGGAATGCCCCTGGTGCGGTGTCCGTCAGTTTCTTGATGCGGGTCATGCCCGTTATATCCTTCCCCATAAGGAAATACAGGGGGAGTTGATCCATGTCCCGTATTTAAGGATTAAAGGCTCGTTGTTCACCTGTGACGACACAGGGGTGCATCACCGAATTATTGACACGACGGTGAATGCAACAACCATTCACGCCCTGCCTCTGACACTTGGCGTCCGTCCGCAAGCCATGACATTACAATTCGCATCAGACGCCATGGCCACGACCTACCTCAAACACAGGATGAAATGGCAGGATGTTGTCCACAACGATGTACCCGTGCAGCCCAAAAAAAGACGGCCCATACTTCATCAGGAATGGATCGGCGAGACGGTCTCCACCATCTATCAGCCCCTCATCCTGCAAGACGGTCTTGTCCTTGACGGGGTTACCGGGGATAAACTGGCAAAACTACCCCAAGGGGACGATATCCTTGGTCCAGTCCGTATGGCCACGTTAGGGTGGCACCCCACCCTCCTTCCCACATTATGCCCCCATTGCGGCTGGGACATGGAGTCAGATCACGCCAGCGTAATCCATTGCTGTCCAAACTGTGACAGGGCCTGGCGGTATCGGAACGGCCAGTTCAGCCAGGTGAACTTTGCAACCGTCAGATCGCGGCAACCTGACCCGACCTATCTCCCCTTCTGGCGCATGCACGTCGATTTTGAGGGGATTGAGATCAAAAGCCTCGCGGATTTCATCAGGAGAACGAATATACCACGGGTGATTAAAGCTGAATGGGAGGATGAACCGGTTGCCTTTTACTGCCCGGCCTTCAAGATCAGACCAACCATTTTCCTGAGGGTTGCAAGTCAACTGACGGCGGCACACCAACCCATTGAGGCGGAGCACGTCTTACCGAAACAGGCCATTCCGGTTTCACTGCCCGCCGCAGAGGCTGAAGAGGCCATAAAACTTATTTTGGCCCATTCAGCGGTGGCGAAAAGAAATATCATGCCGCTCCTCCCTGACATCTCTGTCGCAAGGGTTGAAACCACATTACTCTTTTTGCCTTTTTTCGATAACGGCTATGAACTATGCCAGGAAGAACTCAACGTCGTGATCAACAAACAAATACTCGCATGGGGGAAAAAACTTTAAATGATGGGATCCAAACCTGAAAATAAAACAGAAAAAAGGTCTTTCCAGTTTCAGCTCATTGAATTCAACCGTGGTCAGACCATTTTCAAGGAAGGCCAACCGGGCAATCATGCCTACCTCATTCGGACCGGATCCGTCTCCATCTATAAGACCACAGAGGGGAGAAAACATATTCTCTCCACCATGGTTCCCGGCCAGATTCTCGGGGAGATGGCCATCATCAATGCGGAACCACGCTCCGCCTCTGCAGAGGCTAAGGAATATTGCCAGTTACTGGTCATGGATGAGGCGACATTAACAACAGCACTCGACGATACCCTGCCGATTATTAAAGCCTTATTGAATCAACTCATTCATCGAATCAAGGAAACCGACCGGAAGCATCCGGTCGGCGGGAACGGGGAAGATAGCGCCCAGGGCAAGCGAATCACCGTTTTGGAGCGGGGCATCAAATCCATCCATGCGGATATAGCCGACTGGCTTTTAGCCCAGCCCAATATGGACCCAGGCGCCAAGCAATGTCTGAACCATATCGCCAGGACATGCCAACGAGTTATGAAGGGGTGAGGACATGCAATACTCCCCCAGACCAGTGCAACCCCTGAGGGGGCAGGACTACAACCCGTTTTTTTCAACAAAGGCCTTAATCTGAGCCACATCCGCCTCTAAAATAGCGCAGCGACTCTCACGTTTATCTAAACCGGCAACAGATTCCGGCATATCAGGAGACTGACCCGTGGCCTTGATCACCGCGTCAGCAAATTTGGCCGGATGAGCCGTTGCCAAACAGACCATGGGAACCCCGTTGCGCTGATACTGCAGTCCTGCACAGACCCCGACCGCAGTATGGGGATCACAGATATAATGTGTATCCGCATAAAAACTACGAATGGTCTCTTCAGTCGCCTCTTCATCCACTGAAAGGGTGAGAAAGGTCTCCTTAATCTTGGCTTTCTCAGCGTCATCAAAGGCCAGCCTGCCGGTGTCGGCAAAACCCTCCATGGCCGCGCGAGTCGCATCACTATTTTTTCCCTTCAGAAAATACAGATACCGCTCAAAATTACTCGCCACCTGGATATCCATTGAGGGGCTGCTGGTCTGCACCACCTTGCCCAGGGAATAATCGCCGCGCGCCACAAAGCGGGACAGTAAATCATTTTCGTTCGTGGCCAGAATCAGATTGCCGATCCGTTCAGGCAACATCTGTTTGGCAATGAACCCTGCAAAAATATCACCGAAATTCCCGGTAGGTACTGAAAAATCAACCTTACCGGACTTAAAGCGCAAGGCGGCATAGATGTAATACACCACCTGGGCGACAATCCTTGCCCAGTTAATAGAATTGATCGCCCCGAGATGATGCGCATCCTTAAATGCAAGGTCATTAAAAATGGTCTTCACAATGGCCTGACCGTCATCAAAGGTGCCATTAATGGCAATATTAAAGACATTGGCATCCAGCACCGTGGTCATCTGCAGTTCCTGAATCGGACTGACCCGCTTATGGGGATGGAGGATGAAGATATTAATGCCCTCTTTACCACGCACGCCGTAGATGGCGGCAGAGCCGGTGTCGCCGCTGGTGGCACCGAGAATATTCATGCGTCCGCCACTTTCACGCAGTAAATACTCGAACATATTTCCCAGAAACTGTAACGCCACATCCTTGAAAGCCAGGGTCGGCCCATGGAATAATTCGAGAATATGCACGCCGCCTTTCTCCACCAGCGGCGTGACATCCGGATGGGTGAAGGTGGCATAGGAACGATGAATCAGGTCCTTTAAATCAGCCGCCGGAATATCGGGAGCGAAGAGACGAATAACTTCAAAGGAGAGGTCGCTGAAGGATAATGCCGCCAACTTCTGCTCTACTTTGGAAAGTGATGGAATCGTAGCCGGCAGGAGTAAACCGCCATCACGGGCCAGTCCCATCATCACTGCTTCTTTAAAGGAGACAGGTTCAATCTGTCCTCTGGTGCTTATATATTTCATGCTCTTGTCCCAACCCGGATAAACTAAAATAAAAATTCAAGACACTCAGCACGAACAGGTCGTGCAATGTCCACATTCATATAAACAAGACCCTTCCATCTCTTCAGGCTTATCGAGCCCGAGCAGACAGAGGATGGTCGGCGCAATATCTTTCAAGGCCCCGCCTGATGCCAATGTTTTCGACTGCAGCCCGTCATTCACCAGAATAAAAGGTACAGGGTTCAAGGTATGGGCCGTGTAGGGTTCCCCTTTAACCGCATCGTACATGATATCGGCATTACCATGATCTGCAGTAATGAGAACTGTTCCGTTGCGTGCCAGAACCTTATCAACAACCAATCCCAGATTCGTATCCACGGTTTCACAGGCCTCAACAGCAGCGGCAAATACTCCGGTATGGCCGACCATATCGGCATTGGCAAAGTTGAGGATAATGAGGTCATAGATATCTTCATCAAGCTTTGCCAGGAGCTGTTTCGTAACCTCAGGACAACTCATGGCCGGTTTTTCATCATAGGTGGAGACCTCTTTCGGAGAGTCCACCAAAACCCGGTCTTCCCCGGCAAAAGGTTCCTCACGGCCCCCGTTAAAAAAGAAAGTGACGTGGGCATATTTTTCAGTTTCAGCAATACGGAGTTGTTTCAGCCCCGCCCCGCTCACCTCTTCCCCTAATATATGGGTCATGGCAGTGGGTGGAAAGGCAATCGGCAGGTCAAAGGTTTCATCATAACGGGTCATGGTGACAACCAACCCGGGGTTCGGCCTCTTACCCAGATCAAAACCTGAAAACCCATGCTCAGTAAAGGCACGGGTCAACTCACGGGCACGGTCCGCCCTGAAATTAAAGAAGAATACAACATCCTGATCCTGCACCTGGCCGACAGGTTTGCCATTCTCCGTAAGAACAACA
>JBFFNY010000064.1:0-7787 GCA_041562955.1 Desulfurivibrionaceae bacterium
CAGCTCAAGCCTCTGTTTCAACAGGTTAAGGGGTTACTGGCCACGGTTCCTGTCTGGCGAATTTACCATGTTCGTCGTGAACTGAATAAGCGGGCTGATGAGCTTGCCAATCAGGGAATTGATGAAAAGTAGAGGGCTCAGGCTGTAGAATTTCAGGTTATTGGGGCAGATCCTTCAGTTTCAACCAGCTCCCCCGAATAACCGTAAAAGAATTAAAAGTGGGCGCATGATCGCTGGCATCCTTGAGGTGTCAGAGGAAAGTCCGAACTCCGCAGGGTACGGTGGTTCATAATGTGAACAAGGTGTAAGCCTTGGAAAGTGCCACAGAAAAGAAACCGCTTTTTGCAGTTTGAAAAGTAAGGGTGAAAAGGTGAGGTAAGAGCTCACCGCCTTGGTGGCGACATCAAGGGCATGGTAAACCCCGCCGGGAGCAAGACCAAATAGGAAGGCGTTTGAGGGCGACCCGTCTGAAGCCTTCGGGTAGGTTGCTGGAGGTGGTGAGCAATCATCATCCTAGAGAAATGATCATGGCCTGCTTTGCAGGTACAGGATTCGGCTTATAGCCCACTTTTATGTTGTATGGAGGGGTGGGGGATTTTCCCCCGCCCCTTTTTTTATATCCCCAGGCGTTGTGTAGACTCCAGGTAAGCGTAGACTCCGGGTGGGCGCGCAGAGTCCGGCTCAGCGCTGGATTCTGAGGGGTACTGAAACAGAGTAAGGTTGCGATGAATATAGCCATTATCCCAGCTGGCGGAGCTGGCACCCGAATGGGCCGAAACAGGCCGAAGCAATATCTTGAACTGGCCGGAGAGCCTGTTTTGCTCCACACCCTGCGCGCCTTTGCTGCTGTTGAGGAAGTGGATGGTATTATTGTCGTGGTGCCTGAGGAATGGCAGGCTCAAACCAGAGCACTGGTGCACCAGTATGCGTTGGTCAAGGTGCTGCAGGTGGTGTGCGGCGGAAAACGAAGGCAGGATTCTGTGGCAAATGGGCTTGGCGTGGTGCCGGAGGGAACCCGTCTTGTTCTGGTCCATGATGGTGCGCGGCCCCTTGTGACTCCATCCTTGATCCAGCGCTGTCTTGACGGCGCAAAGGAGCATGGTGCTGCCATGGCCGCACTCCCTGTGAGTGATACCCTTAAAAAAGTGACACCTGACGGGGTCATCGAAGCCACCGTTGACCGGACCTTCCTGTACCAGGCCCAGACGCCGCAGGTGATGTCTGTCTCGGTATTGCGCCAGGGATTGCAGCAGGCGGAAGCCGATGGGTTTGAGGGTACGGATGAGGGATCGTTCCTGGAACGGATCGGCCAGAAAATGGTGGTGGTGGACGGCGATGAGCAGAACATTAAGGTGACGCGCCCCGGTGATTTAGTCATCGCTGAAAATATCCTGGTCCAGCGAGGAGAAAACGTGAAGACAACAATGCGGGTCGGCCATGGCTTTGATGCCCATAAACTGGTGAAAGGCCGCGATCTGGTTCTCGGCGGCGTGACCATCCCCCACTCGACCGGCCTTCTTGGTCATTCGGATGCCGACGTCCTGACCCATGCCCTGTGCGACGGTTTGCTCGGTGCCGTCGGGCTCGGGGATATCGGTGTCCATTTTCCTGACTCAGATGCCGCGTATAAGGGCATTTCTTCCATTGCCCTGCTGGCCCATGTCGCATCACTGTTGCGGGAAAAGGGGTATGTCCTGCATAATGCGGATATTACGGTTGTGGCTGAGGCTCCGAAACTTTTTCCCTATTGGCCTGCGATGAAAACACATTTGGCCCAGGCCTGCAGGGTCTCTGAGGATTGTTTCAATCTCAAGGGAACCACCACCGAGCAGATGGGATATACGGGGCGTCAAGAGGGGATCTCGGCCCATGCCGTGGTTCTTGTCCAGAGTGGGTAGGTCATTAATCCGCTGAAGAGGACGTTAAGGATTGGATAAGTGCCTTGGTGGTACTTGTAACTTGTTAATTTCAAAACTGATGTCTCTTTTTCTTGTTTTTGACAGAAATTGGGTCATAAGGCACTATATGCAGATTTCAATCAATACACCGGCCTTGCTTTTTCCCGCTATCTCGCTCCTGATGGTGGCGTACAGCAATCGTTTCAATGTACTTGGCGGGCGGATCCGCGCCCTGAATGCCGAGTATAAATCCTGTGCTGATGAGGTGATCCTGGCGCAGCTGCGCATCTTGAAAAAGCGGGTGTTTCTGATTCGGGATATGCAGGCCTGCGGTGTCCTGTCCCTCTTTGCCTGTGTGGCGTGCATGGCTTTCTTGTTTGCCGGTTATGAAATGATCGGGCAGGTCGTGTTCGGGGTGAGTCTGTTTCTGATGCTGTGTTCACTGACCCTTTCTCTGCGGGAAATTATTATCTCGGTTGAGGCCTTGAACTGTGTGCTTGAGTCTATTCAGGAAGATGTGAAGGAGTAGGGGCAATGGTTTGCCCCATATTCATAAAGCATAAATCGAATTTTCAGGCTGGGGCAGAATGAGGCCCGGCAAGCGCTCTGAACAGACTCTTTGGAAAGGGACCGCAACGGAGCTGGGAATCTCAGTCCTGCCCGTTTGAGGTGGTCACGGTGTTCCCTTTATTTCAGGGTGTCAGGTTCCGGGATGAGTGTTGACAGGTCCTTGCCGATCTTGATGAACCCCCAGAAAATCACAAAAAATTCCAACCTCCCAAGCACCATTCCGGCAATTTCGATCCACAGCTGTCCAGCAGGTGCTGCACCGCTGGTCAGTCCGACAGAAAGTCCAACCGTGCCAAGGGCACTGGCAAATTCAAAGAGGGAGTCGGCGAGGGGATGGCCGAAGGCCGAAAGGGCGCATCCTCCAGCAAGCCAGGTAAAGAGATAGAGCGCAATATACAGACCTGCCTTGCGCAGGTCGCCTTCCTCGATAAATCGCCGCTGGTTTCCCACCCAGAACGCGTCTTCCTGGACCGCCTGGGCCGGCAGGAACACCCCTGAACATTCTTTCTTTAACCCCTTGAGCATGAGGTAGATCCGGTGCTGCTTGATGCCGCCTGCGGTCGAGCCTGTCCCGCCACCGACGAGCATGAGCATGATCATGATGAGGAAGCTGAAACCCGGCCAGCCGGAAAAAGAGACGGTGGTATAACCCGTCGTGGAAAACGCGCTCACGGCCTGAAAAACAGCGGCCCGAACCTGTTCGGATGTCTCTCTGTATCCGTAAAAGGCTCCCCCGAAAAAGAGAAAAAGGGCTGACATCGGCAGGATGATCCCCATGACGCGCAGTTCGCCGTTGCGAACAACACCCCGCCAGCGTCCGTGGCCCAGGGTGTATACGGTGAGGAAATTTGTGGCCCCGAGGGTCATCAAAACGATCAGGACGGCTTCAATCCCCGGACTGTTCCAGGAACTGATCGAATCAACCCGGGTTGAAAATCCGCCCGTGGAAACGGCGCAGAAGGTGTGATTGACGGATTCGAACCAGTCCATGCCGGCGCCCTTGAGGGCTACGACACCCAGCAGAATATAAATACCATAGAGCTTCAGCACCAGCCGGGCAGATTGTCTGACCTGGGGAACGAGTTGTTCTGCCCGGCCCTCGGCGGTGGTCAAGCCGACTCCGGCCGGGCCGCCCATGGCGCTGAGCATGAGGATTGCCAGACCGGCCCCTCCGGCCAACTGCATGAGGCTGCGGAAAAAGAGCAGCAGGGGGGAGAGGTGTGAGACATCCACCACCGAGAGTCCCGTGGTGGTCCAGCCACTGGTTGCCTCGAATAGCGCCGAAGTCCAGTCCAGCCCAGCCCAGTAGAAGGGGACGGCGCCGGTCATGATGGCGGCGCTCCAGGTGATGACAAGGACCGCTGAACCCTCAGGGATGGAAAGAATGTCGCTTTGATTGGGGCGAAGGGTGATGCGGAGGATAAGGCCGGAGATCGTTAATCCCAGGCCGGGGAAGAGAAATCCCGGGGCCAGGCTGGTTTCCTCTGGATAAAACAGGGCCAGACAGGCCGGAGCGGCAATAATCAGGCCGATAACACAGAAAAGCACACCGACATATCCTCCGAGAGAGCGGTACCGCTCTCCCAGGTAGCGGCGATAGCGGCCGTTATTCAATCTGCCCTTTTCCTGCCAGGACATGCAAAACCTGGTCAAGGCTCACCTCCGTAGCGATCACGATTAATCGGTCGCCTCCCTGCAGTTGCGTGCCCCCCTTGGGAATCAGGACCTTGCCGTTGCGAATGACGCCGCCGATCAGCGCCTCATCGGGAAAGGGGATATCCTTGATCTGTGTCCCGTCGGCAGGCCCCCCCTCCCTGAGGATGACTTCTGAAACGGAGACATTGCCCTCGGCTACGGCAATCATTTTGCCGATCTCCTCAAAACCGGCCTGCTCTTCGAAGAGGATGGACAGGATGCGGGTTGCTGAAATCGCCACGGAGACGTTGAGTTTCTGGAACACCTCTTCATTCTCAGGGTCATTGACCAGGGCGATGGTCCGGGGAACATGGTACATCTGGGCGGCAATCTGGCAAACCGCCAAATTGTCTTCGTCGTGCGGAGTTAAGGCCAGTACGGCATCGGCCTGAAAGGCCCCGGCCTCTCCAAGGACATGCGGGTCGGTACCATCTCCTTCCAGGACCGGTGTGCCGATTCGTTGGGCCAGATCCTTCGCCTCGCCATGATCAGGGGTGACGACCATGGTCTTGATGCGCTTCTTGGCAAACTGGCGGGTCAGGTAATAGACAATTTTGCCGCTGCCGACGACGATCACCTTCATGTCGGCCCTCCGTCCGGGCAGATCACGCGCAGAAATTCATGGGATGTCAGGCTTGTCGGGCTGATGGTTTTAATGCCGAATCGGCGATAGAGGATTTCCCGTTTCGGGTCATACACCCTTGCCAGGACGAGGGGGACGGAAAACACGACCCTTGCCACCTGGGCCACCATGAGATTCACCGTATCTTTTTCCGTTGTTGTCAGCAGGCAATCGGCCTGGGTCAGATTGGAGGCCTGCAGCACCTCCATTTCAACCGCATCACCTGTTACACGGAAGCCGCTGAAGCCGATGTCCAGAAGTGCAAAGGACGAGCTGTTACGGTCGATGACCATGACCCTGCTGCCCATTCGGCTCAATTCGCTGGCCAACAGCGAACCCAGACGTCCACAGCCGACAATCACGACATTGGCGGGGAAGGAGGCTTCAGGGCTGTTGTTTCTTTTCTTTTCCTGAGCAGTCATAGGCGCTTTATTCCACAGGACGCGAAGGTGTTTTCTGAAAAAGAGGGGAGGATCCCCTGAATCAGCGGCAGAACTTCAACTGGATTCCTATTATTCATGCTAGGCAGGGGTGACGGAAAAGTCAAAGGGAAAGCGCTGTGTGACCGCAGCGGTGTCAGGTGCGGGTGGTGTGAATGATGCTATTTCGGAGGACGTGAAGGCGGAGGGCCTTGAGAATCGTGCTACTCCTCAATCTGGTACGTCTCCACCCGTACCCGGGCAGTCCCCTTCTGGTAAAAGCCGAGCCGTCTGGCCCCCGCCGCACTGACATCAATAATGCGCTGGCCGGACTGGTGGTTGTGGATGGATGGAAAGGGACCGCGGTCATTGACCCGGGCGATGATCCACTTGCCGTTGTTGAGGTTGGTTATCTTGACATTGGTGGGAAGCGGCAGATATTTATGGGCGGCAGACAGACCCTTGGGGTTGAAGACCTCGCCGTTTGCGGTCATGTGGCCGTCTTTCTGTCTGAGCGTCTCTTCCCCGTACCAGGAGGCAATCCCTGTTTCACGGTAGGACTGCGCCTTGGCTACGGACATGGGGTTGTACTTCCTGCCTTTAACGACATAGGGGCTGTTTTTTACCCGGCCCTGGCGAATGGCCTCTTTGACAGGTAAGCCGTCAATGGATTCAAGGTCATCGTTCATCAGGTCCCAGTCTGCCGGCGCGGTGACCACCTCAAAGGTGAACTCGCCGATGGTGTACACCGCCTTGACAGTGCCCACGGTGATGTCATAGGTGGTTTCCAGCGCCCATACGGTAACGCCGACGGTACCTGTGACCACTGCAAGGGGTACGGTGACCACCGCACAGCCGTGCAGGAATAAGGTGGAGAGGGTGAGAAAAATGGTGGTGACACCCTGCTTTAAACGGCTTGTTGACATTGACTTTCCGGCCCCTATGGAATAATACATTTCAGGTTCAAGGTAATCGTGATGTTAAACCATGAAGTCGCAGGATATGCAAATCACAAGCCTGTTCTTGTGTCTTTTTGCATGGAGGAAATGGGATGAATGCAGGTGGTCCTTCAGGACAGATATGCCTCTCCGTAAACGGCAGGACGGTGGAGGAGGTGGTGCGTGCGGTTCAAACCCATGGTCATGATGCCGATCTCATTGAGATACGGTTGGATCTTCTGGCTGTTCCTGAGGTTGCCCCTTTCAGTGAGGCCTTGACGAAACCGCTCCTGTTTACCAATCGGCCCGTCTGGGAAGGCGGGGCGTGGCAGGGTTCGGAAGAGGATCGTGTCGATCTGCTGCTGGCGGCGGTGCGGGGTGGGGCTTCATATGTTGATATTGAACTGAAGGCCCCCAAGGCATCCTTTGCCCGAATTGTCGAGCTCACCGGTTCATGCGACTGTGCGGCCATTGTCTCGTGGCATAATTTCACAGAGACCCCTGGCACGGATCAACTTCTGGCGGTCTTGGACGAGATGGCGGAATCCGGGGCTGACATCGGCAAAATTGTCACCACGGCCCATGATTATACCGATACCTTGCGGGTTCTGGCGCTGCAGCTGCGGGCCAAGGAACTCGGTTTTCCCCTGGCCTGTTTTTCCATGGGCCGCGCCGGGCAAATCAGCCGGCTTGCCACCCTCAGCCTTGGCGGGGTGCTGACCTACGGCGCAACGGATCGCGCCTCGTGCACCGCACCCGGACAGCTGACCGTGGCCGAGCTGCGTTCCCTGCAGGAGATGCTGCGATGAAGATCACAGGAACCACCCTGGTCTACGGGATAATGGGGAATCCGGTCTCCCACTCCATGAGCCCTGCTATGCATAATCAGGCCTTTGAGGACTGCGGTCTTGACGGGGTGTATGTGCCCTTTCCTGTGGAGGATGTGGCCGGGGCCATGGCTGGCTTTCGTGCCCTGGGGGTTCGCGGTGTTTCCGTGACCATCCCCCATAAGAAAGCGGTCATGAGATATCTGGATGTGATTGATCCGGTGGCCAAGAAGATCGGCGCGGTGAATACCCTGGTGTGTGAAGACGGGTGGATCAAAGGGTATAACACCGACTGGATCGGCTCCAATCGTGCCCTGGAGACCAAGCTCTCCCTGGCGGGCAAGGATGTGATTGTGCTCGGGGGCGGCGGTTCGGCGCGGGCCATCGGCTTTGGGCTGGTTGAGGCCGGGGCAAATCCCGTGATCGTCTGTCGCAATGAGGAGCAGGGGACCGAACTGGCCTGCAGTCTTGATTGTCCGTGGTATCCCCTGACGGCTCTGGACGAACTGCAGGCCGACTGCCTGGTGAACGGGACGTCGGTGGGCATGGGAGATCTGGCTGATCTGTCCCTGGTGTCCCCTGAGAAGGTCGGTGATTTCGGGGTGGTGATGGATATTGTCTATGCCCCCCTTGAGACGAAACTCCTGCGTGACGCCAGGGCTGCCGGGTGTATCACGATTGACGGTCTGCAGATGCTTCTCCTGCAAGGAGCTGCGCAGTTCGAATTATGGACGGGGAAGACTGCTCCGGTGGAACGCATGCGTAAGGTTGTTTATGGTCATTTTGGCGTGCGTTGAACCGTGGATGATTCTCACGGA
>JBFFNY010000065.1:0-7770 GCA_041562955.1 Desulfurivibrionaceae bacterium
AAAAAACATCAGATGGTGAATTATTTCGAGAAGGCATTTCTCGATATGGAGATGTTTGCCCGGTCAGCAGACGTGCATCAGCTGTACGCAAAACTTGTCGGGTATCATAATGATACCCATGTGCAACCGGATGGCTCGTATAATGTGCAAACGGCTGCATATAATGCCGTTCACCAGAAGTATGGAGAGAATATTAGTAGATTTCAAAAGGATTCAGGATACTTAGATGTGTTCATGGTTTGTGCTAAGCATGGGCATGTTATGTATTCTTCCACCAGGAAAAGTGATCTTGGTGAAAACTTGAATCATGGCTCTCTGCGCGATAGTGGTCTGGCCCGGGTGTGGCAGAAAACAGTCCAGACGGGCCAGCGGTCCATCGTTGATTTCTCTCCCTATGCACCACATAATAATGAACCTGCCGCCTTTGTTGGTGTTCCTGTTGAAGAGGGGGGGAAGATGGTGGGAGTCATGGTGGTGCAGCTCTCCATTGACCATATCAATAATATTATGGGGGTGCGGGCTGGCCTTGGTAAAACAGGCGAGACCTATTTGGTTGGTCCGGACAATCTCATGCGTTCCGATGCCTTTCTTGATCCCGTCCACCATTCAGTTAAGGGTTCCTTTGCCAGTCCTGAAAAGGGCAAAATAGATACCGAAGCCACCCGTAAGGCCTTGGCCGGTGGCGATGGTTTGGATGTCATTATCGGTTATAACGGGAACCCGGTTTTGGCCGCCTATGCCTCTCTGCAGATTATGGATCTCAGCTGGGCTATTATTGCTGAAATTGATTTGGCTGAAGCCTTTAGTCCTGTAGACGCAAAGGGCAATGAGTTTTACAAAAAATATGTGGAGCAGTACGGCTATGCTGATTTTTTTCTCATGAATCCGGATGGCTTTTGTTTTTACTCTGCGGCTAAAAAGGATGATTATCAAACCAACTTTATCAATGGGAAATATGCCGCCTCTAATCTCGGAGCCTTGATCCGTGAGGTCCTCAAGACAAAGGCGTTTGGTATCGCTGATTTTGCCCCCTATGAGCCAGCTGCTGGAAGCCCGGAGATCTTTGTTGCCCAACCCCTTGTGCATGAGGGAGATATTGAGGCGATTGTGGCCATCCAGCTCTCAAAGGATGCCATTAATAAGATTATGATGCAGCGCGAAGGTATGGGGGAAAGCGGCGGAAGTTATCTGGTGGGCGGCGACGGGTATATGCGTTCTGATACCATTCTGGATCATACCCCGTTGACGGTTCAGGCTGCCTTTGCCAATGATAAGAAAATGACGTCGCCGACCGTTACCAAGGCATTGAAGGGGGGGACCGGCCAGGATATTATTGCGCTGCAGGTCAATGGTGAAGCTCAGACCCTTTTGAGTTCCTATACTCCGATTGCTGTAGAGGGTCTGAATTGGGCGCTTCTTGCCGAAATTGATGAGGATGAGGCCTTTGCCGCGGTTAAAACCTTGGAGTGGATTATCGCCCTTGTCTTTGTGGTGGGGATAATCCTGATTGTTGGCTTGGCATTGTTTGTCACCAGGTCAATCACCGGGCCTGTCATGCAAGCCAGTGCGATGCTGACTGAAATGAGTCACGGTCATCTGCATAGCCGTCTGCGTATGGACACAAAAGATGAAATCGGCTTGATGGCTGATACCATGGATAGTTTTGCTGACAATCTTGAGGGTGAAATGGTGGTGGCGTTGGAAAAGCTTGCCGCAGGTGATCTTACCTTTGATGCCAATCCATATGATGAAGAGGATAAAATCGGCAATTCCCTCGCGCAGACAGGCCGTGATTTAAATAGTCTTATGGCAGAGATCCTGGTGTCGACCGAGCAAATCGCCTCTGGCTCCGGACAGGTGGCGGATGCCAGCCAGTCACTCAGCCAGGGTGCTGCGGAGCAGGCCGCGTCCCTTGAGCAGATTACAAGCTCCATGACTGAGATGGCCTCGCAAACCAAGACCAATGCGGAGAATGCCGGGCAGGCCAATGGCCTTGCTGGACAGACCAAGGCCGCTGCTGAGCAGGGAAACCGTCAGATGCAGGATATGGTCTCCGCCATGGGGGATATTGCTGAGTCGGGTCAAAATATTTCCAAGATCATCAAGGTTATTGATGAGATTGCCTTCCAGACAAATTTACTGGCCCTGAATGCTGCGGTTGAAGCCGCACGAGCCGGGCGACATGGTAAGGGGTTTGCTGTTGTGGCTGAGGAAGTACGGAATCTTGCCGCCCGGAGTGCAAAGGCGGCCAAGGAGACCGCAGAGCTAATTGAGGGGTCTGTGGCAAAAACAAAAGATGGCTCGCGAATCGCCAAGGAGACGGCCGAGGCCTTGGCTGAAATTGTGACCTCTGTAACGAAGGTTACAGATATTGTGGCTGAAATTGCTGCCGCCTCCAATGAGCAGGCCGAAGGCATTTCACAGGTGAATATAGGGATAACTCAGATTGATCAGGTGACTCAGCAAAATACCGCCAATGCGGAAGAGGGCGCTTCTGCCGCCGAGGAGTTGTCAAGTCAGGCGGCACGGTTGAAAGAGATGGTGAGCCGTTTTCGGCTTAAAGATCACGGTGGATACGGAACCGGGCAGTCCCTGGAGTATGAGCCAGTCCCGCCCCCCAAACCCAAACCGGAACTTGCTCCACCTCCACAGAGGGAGGTGCGTCCGGCTGATGTGATTGATCTGGATGACCCTGAATTTGGTAAGTTTTGATAATGGCAAGTGACCAGAATGAACCCTTACGGGATGGCCCTTTGCTGCAGCAGGCCTTGACCATCTCGGATGGGGAGTTTAAGCAGCTCAGCGATTTCATCTATGACCGGTTCGGGATTCACCTGACCGAACAGAAGAAATCACTGGTGGTTGGTCGTTTGCAAAAGGATCTGCAGACCAAGGGGTTTCGTTCCTTCAAGCAGTATTATGACCATCTGCTCACCGCCCCGACCCAGGATGCCTTTTCCAATCTGATAAATCGGATTTCAACAAATTATTCATACTTTTATCGGGAAAAAGCTCATTTTGAGTTTTTTATTAAAACCTTATTGCCCGAATTGACAGCGAGATTACAAAAGCGAAATTCAAATGATCTTCGTATTTGGTGTGCCGGATGTTCCACCTGTGAGGAGCCCTATACGCTGGTTATGCTCATGTTGGATTATTTCGGGCTGGAGTATAACAAGTGGGATGCGGGTATTCTGGCCACTGATATATCAGATAAGGTGATTCAGTTTGCCAGGAAGGCCGTGTACCCCGTGGGTCGTGTTTGCCAGGCGCCGCAACAGATGCAGGATCGATATTTCACGAAAACAGGCTCTGATATGGCGGTGAAGGAACGGGTGAAGAAGGAAGTGGTCATCCGCAGGTTCAATCTGATGAATCCTTTTCCCTTTAAAAAGACATTTCAGGTTATTTTCTGTCGCAATGTGATGATCTATTTTGATCAAAAGACCCGGGATAATTTGATTCGTAAATACCATGATTTCCTGGAACCGGGGGGGTATCTCTTTATAGGGCATTCGGAAACAATTCCGCGGGAACAGGGGATGTTTGAGTATGTGCAGCCGGCGTTGTACCGGAAGCCGCTCCTGTAAGGGGAAAAACTTGTGGACTGTGAATGTTGTGCCTGTTTGAGAATTTAACGCCAAGAAATATGATGCAATCAATCAAGAAAAAAATACGAGTTCTCATTGTTGATGATTCCTCCCTGGTTCGTAAGATCCTCAGTGAGGGTCTTGGTGCTGATCCTGGACTGGATGTGGTGGGCACAGCTGTGGATCCCTATGATGCGCGGGATAAAATTGTTAAACTGAAACCGGATGTGCTGACGCTGGACGTGGAGATGCCGCGTATGGATGGGGTTGAGTTTCTCCGTCGTCTCATGCCGCAATACCCCATCCCCGTAGTGATGGTTTCTTCGCTGACTCAGAAGGGGCGTAAGGTTACCATGGATGCCCTGGATGCCGGCGCTGTTGATTTTATCTGTAAACCTACGACGGGGCTCGCCGGTGGCTTGGAGGGAATGATGGTGGAGCTGAGAACAAAGGTCAAAATAGCCTCCTCTGCCAATGTGGCCCATTGGAAACATAAACGGGCCGGCCTTCTGCCCTCAGAGGCATGTCGGTTTGTTGGTCAATCCCTTGAAGAGTCGACCGACAAGGTGATAGCCATTGGCGCCTCAACGGGTGGCACTGAAGCTATTCGGCAGGTTATAACCTGCTTTCCCGCCACCTCGCCCGGAGTGGTCGTGGTGCAGCATATGCCCCCAGGTTTTACAGGGATGTTCGCGGAACGATTAAATACGCAATGCGCCATGAGCGTCAAGGAGGCGGAGGACGGAGATAAGGTTTTTCCCGGTCGTATTCTCATCGCCCCCGGCGGGGATCGCCATATCCGTTTGAAGCGGGTCGGCGGTTTTTATCAGGTGACGCTGACGGCGGGTGAAAAGGTGTGCGGCCATTGTCCATCGGTTGAGGTGCTCATGCAGTCGGTCGCCCTCTGTGCCGGGAAAAATGCCGTGGGGGTGATGCTGACCGGCATGGGTGCTGACGGCGCAGACGGTATGGTGGCTATGCGTAAAGCCGGGGCCAGGACCGTTGGTCAGGATGAAGCAACTGCGGTGGTGTACGGTATGCCCAAGGAGGCGTTTCTTCGAGGTGGGGTGGAGAAGCAGGCTCCCCTGGCCAATATAGGCCGGGAAGTCATCCGTTTGGTGCAGGAATTATGAGAGGCGCGATGTGAGAATTTTGATTGCTGAAGATGAACAGGTGTCCGCGGTGTTGCTGCAGAGGATTATGGGAGCCTGGGGGAGCGTTGATCTGGCAGAAAACGGGCAACAGGCCTTTGCGATGTATGAAAAGGCGTATAGGGAACGCAAGATGTACGATGTGATCTGTCTTGACATTCTGATGCCGCATTTGTCCGGTCAGCAGACGCTGGATAAAATCCGTCAATTTGAAAGGAGTAACGGTATTGGCGGCAAGGATATGGTTCCCGTTATCATGACAACCATATTGTCGGATCAGAAAAACATTCTGCAGGCCTTTCTGAAAGGGGTATGTGAGGGGTATTTGATCAAGCCCATCACCGCTGAGGCCATGAGGAAGGAGTTGTTGAGGCTTGACTTGATATCGTGATCCGCGGAATTGTTTAGACCTGTGACGTGAAAAGGGCCGGTATAGTTGTTTCTATGCCGGCCCTTTTTTACGCTTGAACTCAAGGCCGGTGATGGGGCATTGTTCCCTTGAGCAGGCTTGGGTTGAGTTGGGTGTAGGTGGTAATTGTGCCGCCGTGTTGCCTGATAAATTCGGCAGCATCTTGTTTTTTGCGAAAGGGGAGGGGCTCAGGTCCCATGGGACCCATGACGTCTGAACCGATGACGTAATAGAGGCCTTCGGCAAAATCGGTGTCGCCGTCAGGGTAAACAGTCACCCATGCTGAACTGTTTTTCTCCGCAAAAGAGTCCTTCTTTTTGATCAAACATTTCGTTGAACAAAAATGCAGGGTGCCTTCCCCTTGCACCTGTGCCTGGCTGCGAAACGCCGGGTATTGTGCAGGGCGCATGCCGCAATTGGCGCAGGATGTGGTGTCATCCGGGATGGCTATTTTGCCCTTATGCTGACGTTTCTGCTGGAGCTTTTGGCGCATGGGCTCGAGCTCCTTTTGGGCCTGGAGGAGTGCGGTCTCAAACTGGGCGAGGGTGCCGCCATGGCTCAGGATAAATTGTTCAGCCTCTGTTTTTGAGGGAAAGAATAGTTTTGATTTCGGTGTCATGGTTCCGGGGGCTGAGGAGCCGATGACATACCAGCCTTTTTCTGCATCAGCCATGGTTTTGGGGTCGAGATAAACTCCAGCCTGAACGGCGTGAGGTGCTTCTCCTGCACGTAATACGGTGTCGGCCATACAGCGCAGCGAGCAGGTTTCATAAGAAACGGTGCCGATGGTGAATTGATGGCGGGTTCTGGCCCACATATTGATATCCATGCCGCAATTGGGGCAATGGGTTGCCTGGCTGTACTGTTCGCCTGTGGTGATTGGGTGGCTGAATTGGCCGGTATGCTCACCGGCCGTAAGCATGGCGGGTAAGGTGCAGAGTGTAAGGATGAAAAACAAAATGGACATTTTAACGTTCATGGGGCTCTCCCGGGAAGAATTATAAACAAAAATATTCCATTTCAGTACCCTGTTTGCCGCAAGCGTGGCAACACTTATGTTCTCCCTCAGCGGATGTTTTTCGCTTCTGCCCCCTATCGGCTTTACGTGGTTTCAATGGTCTGGTATCTTTCTTTTTAAGAAATGTATTTATGAAAAAGACCGGCGGGTTACTGAGTGAAACAAGAGAAAAAGAGCACCCCTTCAAAACTTACCGTAACGTCTGATTGTCTTCTTTCCGGCGTAACCCCTTCCACCCTTGAGTTTTTGAAAAAAGAACTCACTATTGATAATCCGAAGTATGTCGATGCCGTGAAGTACGGCCGCTGGGTGGGGAAACGCCTGGCGCCAAAGTTAAAGTTTTATTCCGGTATCAAGAATCTGCGTTTTCCCCGTGGCTTTGCCAATGAATCGGTGCGCTTGATCCGGCAGCTGGAAGGAGTTCCGCCCGATGTTATTGACAAGCGGGTCAAGCAGCAGCCTGTTTCCTTCACCTTCTCAGGTGAACTCCGTCCCTATCAGCAGGAGGCCGTTGATGCGGTGGTGGCGCGGCAGTTCGGTGTTCTTGAGTCTGGTACGGGTTCGGGGAAAACAGTCATGGCCCTTGCTGTTCTTGCCGAGCGCGGTCAACCGACCTTGATCCTGGTGCATAATAAAGAACTCTTGTATCAATGGCAGGAGCGCATCCACTCCTTTCTCGGCGTTCAGGCCGGTCTGGTCGGGGATGGGAAATTTGATGTGCAGCAGGTTACGGTGGCTATTGTGAATACGGCCCGGAATAAGATTGACGAGTTGCAGCAGTATTTCGGCCACCTCATCGTTGATGAATGTCACCGGGTGCCGTCTTCTTTATTCACCGATGTGGTCACCGGATTTGACTGTTTGTATATGCTTGGTTTGTCGGCCACGGCCTTTCGGAGGGATGGTCTCAGCCGTTTGATCAATATCTATCTGGGCGATCTGGTTCACCGGGTGGATGGCAAGGCCCTTGAAGCGGTGGGTGCGGTGTTGCGCCCCAAACTGATCTGTCACGAAACCTCTTTTTCTTTTACGTTCAGGGATAATTACCAGGACCTGCTCAAGGCGCTCACCAATGATGAACCCCGGAACAATCAGATCTCGGATGATATTGTCGCGGAGTGTAAGAACGTCGCCTCAGGTATTCTTGTGGTGAGCGATCGTGTGGCCCATTGTGAGCTGCTTGTTGCCCTGCTCCAGCAGCGGGGGATTGATGCCCGGTTGCTTACCGGACGTTCGGGTACTGAAGAGCGGCAGCAGATTGTGGAGGATGTTCATGCCGGCAAGGTTGAGGTGCTGGTGTCCACGGTTCAGCTCATTGGTGAGGGGTTTGACTGCCCCGGCCTTGCCTCATTATTTCTCACCACGCCAATAAAGTTTTCGGGGCGGCTGCTCCAGGTGGTCGGCCGTATTTTACGGCCATCACCAGGGAAAACAGCCAGGGTGCATGATTATATCGATGTTGAGGTCGGCGTGCTGATGAGATCCGCCGATATCCGCAGGCAGAGTTTGTCTGGATTTTCATGAAATAAATCAAAATGTTCTGTAGTCTTGACCAGTTCAGAGCGGTTCACTATTATGGTCAAAATGTTTTTTCAATGCAAA
>JBFFNY010000066.1:0-7680 GCA_041562955.1 Desulfurivibrionaceae bacterium
GTGTTTGGATCCACTCATCCGGGTGAGGAGGAAGAGCTGGCCTCTGTTCTGAAGGAGATTAAGGCGACGTATCCTGATGTCCGCTTTGTGGTGGCCCCACGGGATATTGACCGGCGCACTGAGGTTGCCGGGATATTTAAGTCCCACGGGCTGCGTACCTGCTTCTGGAGTTGTAGCACCACAGTCGATCCCGCTATAGATTGTCTTGTCGTTGATACAATGGGTGAGTTGATTTCCTTTTATAAGCAGGCGGATATCGCATTTGTCGGCGGGACACTCAAACCTTTCGGCGGTCATAATCCTCTGGAGCCTGCGGCCTACGGTAAGCCGGTGCTTTTTGGGCCATTTATGGAGGATTTTGAAGATATTTGTTGCGAAATGCTTGAAGAGGAATGTGTGGTGCAGGTCTCTGATACGATCATGCTTGCTCGAGAGATCGGTGCGTTACTCGAAAATGAGGAGCGTTGCTGTAAGATCGGGCAGGCAGCACTGGAATATATTACGAAGCGGCAGGGGGTAACCAAGCGTCATCTTGACATTGTTGCCCGTTTGCTTGAGCCCTGATCTTTATCATGTTGAACGAGTAGGAATGAACTGTGTCTGATAAGAAAATAATAAACCCCAATCCTCCAAGATTTTCCTTTATCTTTGGCCGCCCCTTTGCCCCGTTCTATGGGTGGCTGATGAGTGTGCGGGCCTCCTTGTATAAGAAGGGGAGGCTGAAGTCTCATAAGTTGGGTGTTCCGGTTGTTAGTGTTGGTAATTTGACCATGGGGGGGACGGGTAAGACGCCAATGGTCATGTATCTCGCCAAACTCTTTGCTGCTGATCGAAAAGTGGCAATTGTCAGTCGCGGATACAGGTCAGGGGCGAAGGATGATATTAATCTTGTCGCCAATGAACATGAACTGCTGCTTGAGGTTGAGCAGGCTGGTGATGAGCCGTATTTGATGGCTGAGATGCTGCCCGGTGTGGTCGTTGCGACAGGTAAAGATCGAGCCTTGGTGGGTGACTATTGTGAACATGTGCTTGGCTGTGATCTCATTCTTCTGGATGACGGTTTTCAGCATCTGAAGCTGCAGCGTGACCTCGATATTGTTCTTTTTAAAGTGGATAGTTTTTTGGGGAACAACAGGGTTTTTCCCGGCGGAGATATGCGTGAGCCGTTGGCGGCATTGCATCGAGCTGATTGTTTCGTCCTGACCTGCGTAAATGATGAGAAGCTGGCAAAGGCTGAGGCCATTAAGCTGGCATTGCAGGGGCGTTTTCCTGATATCCCGGTTTTCTTTGGCGATTATGTCCCTGTCTGCCTCGAGGATAAATTGGGGGCGCAGATTGCGATTGACAACTGTTCAGGCATGACGATCGGCGCTTTTTGTGGCCTTGCTCAACCCTTTTATTTCAGAGAAACCCTGGCGCGGGCAGGATTTGAGGTGCAATGGTTTAAGTCTTTCGGTGACCATCATGTCTATACTCAGGGGCAGGTTGATTCCATTGTTGCCAAGGCTCAAAAAATGAAGGTTGAGGCTCTTGTTGTGACAGAAAAAGATTTTGTTAAATTAGCTGATTGTTCCTGTGACTTGCCCATATATAAATTGCAGATGCATGTCCGGATGGAATCAGCATTTGACACGTTTGTCCTTCATGCTGTGGGTGATTAGCCACGCATGGTAGCTGCAGCACGGGTTTGTGGTATTTTTTACACATGCTTGTCAGGTCGGGATGCTTGTCTCAACTCATTGTATTTGCGTCTTTAAATTCATGTTTCGCAGGATTTTCTTTTTTTGGCATAACAATTGCTTGTTATCTTGGTACAATTTGATTGTGCTGAGTTTAAAAGCTCTTGGATGTGTTGAGAGTATAAAAAATAGAGAATTTAATATGTGGCAACATACAGTAAAAAGAGAAATTTCATTTGTCGGTGTTGGCTTACATTCCGGTAAACCTGTTAAGCTTACCGTCAAACCGGCTGCTGCTGATTACGGTATTTGTTTCCGTCGTTCAGATCTGGCTGGAAACAGTATGATTAATGCTTCAGTCCATAAAGTGAGTGATACCTCGCTTGCAACGACCCTGGCGCAGGATGATGTTTTTGTAGGTACAACTGAACATTTACTCGCCGCCTTATCCGGTCTTGCTATTGATAATGTCCTTGTCGAACTCGATAGTGACGAGTTGCCGATTATGGATGGCAGCGCCGCACCCTTTGTGCATCTTTTAAAGAAGAACAGAAAGGTGCAAAAGGTTGATCGTCTCATGATGAAGATTATCAAGCCGATGACTTTTAAGGATGGGCAGACTGAAGTGACGGTGGAGCCTTTTGATGGTTTTAAAGTGACAAGTAACATTACCTTTGATCATCCTGTCATTGAGAGCCAGTCCTACACCGTGAATGTTAATTTCGAATCGTTTTCCAAGGAAATTGCTTCTGCTCGGACCTTTGGCTTTCTGGATCAGGTCGAGTATCTTCGCTCCAATGGCAAAGCCCTGGGCGGTTCACTTGATAATGCTGTTGTGATTGATCGAGATGGTGTTGTCAACGCAGAAGGGTTACGTTTTGGCGATGAATTTGCCCGGCATAAGGTTTTGGATGTTATTGGCGATTTAGCACTTCTTGGCTGCCCGCTTCTAGGGCATGTGACAGCCACGAGGGCTGGGCATACTCAACATGTTGCGTTCATGCAAATGCTGGCTGAGCATCAGGATTGCTGGCAACTGGTGCATCGGGATGAGAATGGTCTTGATAATGTTCTGGATAAGGTTGTGATGGCTACGAGGGCTGCCGGTAAAAAAGTGTTGCCCTTTCTTCTGCCCCCGATGCCTGTTGCTGTGCAGCGGGTTGCCTGTTAGGGAACGGATATATCGTTTATACTCCAGTGCGTAGGAGATAAAAAAAGCCATGATCGAATTGATCATGGCTTTTTTTTTGTTTTACGGTCTTGGGTGTGGAATTAATCGTCGGCATTCAATGAAGATGCGAGGTCTTCTTTTTCTCGTTTCATCGCGTCCTTGCCAGCCTCAATCGCATCACTCAGGGTTTGTTTCTTTTCATCAAGGTATTCCTTGCCCGAGGCAACCATATCGGTTCCTTGCTCGATAAGATCCTTGCCGCGGTCGATGAGGTTGCGGCCCCGTTCTACGAGCCCGTCGGCAGAGTGGTATGCGTTTCCTGGAAAATTGGCGGTCTTTTCTCTGAGGTCTTGGCCGTAGTCAACAAGGATTTCCCTTGTTTCTTTGCCGGTCTTCGGGGCGTAGAGCAGGGCAATGCCTGCACCGATTACAGTCCCGGCTAGAAATGAAAGGAGAGAAGTTCCTGAATTTTGGTAATCGTCTCTGTACATGGTGTGGTTCTCCTAGGTTAAATGTTTATGTATGTTTTAGATGTGGAAGAGTCTGAGGTGCCATCTTTATCGTTTGAAAAAGTTGCTGAACGCTTTAACGCCGGAGGCGACCCCCGCAAGCTGTATGAGAAGTGGGCTGACTTTATCTCGCAGGATGGAAGATGTTGTTGCAACAACATGGCTCGCTTCACTGATCTCGGTAAATAAGATGTCTGTTTTATCAATCTTGTCATTGACTGAGCTTGTAAGTATCTGAAGTTCTTCAAGCGTTGCATTCGCTGTTTCGAGAAAGGGAACCATCTGGGTGTCGAAGTTTTCCAAGGTTACTTCTGCTTTCTTTGCTGTTTTCTGAAGTTGTTTCAGGGCAGGGACGATAAGTATAACAAGAAGAAGGTGGGATAGGCTGAGGATGGCAAGGAAAATAGTAGTGGCAGTCACGATAAGTCTCTTCGTTTGAATAATCTGATGGTATGAAATCTTTTAATAGATATAGAGTATATAAAACTACATTAAAAACAATAAATACTTATGGTTTCGCTTTCTTTTTAATGGAGAATTTCTTCATCTTGTATTGCAGCAAACTTTTGGTGATACCGAGACTGTTCGCTGCCTGCGTCTGTACATAGTCGGCTTGTTCCATGGCGCGAAGAAGCAATTTCTTTTCAATAGCATCAAGGATGTCAGGTAATCTGATGTCCGGCCGAAAGAGATCATCAATGTTGATTTCTGAGCCGATATCCGGGGGGTTCGAGGTCACGGTATCAGGCTGCACATCCTCCGGCTCAATGGTGTCATGATTGCATAGGATCGATGCCCGTTCAATGGTGTTTTCAAGTTCCCTGATATTTCCGTCCCATGGCAGAGTGGTCAGGAACCCAAGGGCCTCCTGGCTGATGGACAGGTTTGGTTTGTCCATCTGTTTGCTGAAGTTCTCAACAAAATAACGTGCCAGTAAAGGAATGTCGTCCATGCGTTCCCGGAGTGGCGGGACATGGATGTTTAGAACATTTAAGCGGTAGTAGAGATCTTCTCGGAAATTCCCTTGTTTTACTTCTTCTTTCAGGTCCTTGTTGGTGGCGGCAAGGATACGGACATCCACCTTGAGTTCGGTAGAGCCGCCGACCCGTTCAAAGGTCTGTTCCTGGATAATACGCAGCAGTTTTGCCTGGAGAGCGATATCCATTTCACCAATTTCGTCGAGAAAGAGGGTGCCGGTGTCGGCGCGTTCAAAACGTCCTTTGCGTAGGGAGATGGCCCCTGTGAAGGCACCTTTTTCATGGCCGAAAAGTTCACTCTCGAGCAGGGTGGCAGGGAGGGCGGCGCAGTTTACCGTGATAAACGGCGCTTTTTCGCGGTCAGAGTTGTAATGGATGGCCTTGGCGATCAATTCTTTACCTGTCCCGCTTTCACCTGTGATGAGTACAGAGGTGCGGGTCGGGGCCACTTTTTCGATGAGGGTATACACCTGTTGCATCTTGCTGTTCTTGCCAATCATGCCGGAAAAATTACATCTCTTCTTGGCCTCGTTCCGCAGTCTGGTGTTGTCGAGAATGATGGAGTGATGTTCAATTGCCTTCTTGATGTTGGCAATAAGTTCATCATTCTTGAACGGTTTCGACAGAAAGTTGAACGCCCCCGCCTGCATGGCCGACACAGCCTTGTCGACCTCGCCAAAGGCCGTGACCATGATAACAGGAATGTCAGGCCAGCGTTTCTTGGCTTCGGCAAGGAGTTCCACCCCGTTCATTCCGGGCATCTGCATGTCCGTGACAATGAGGTCTATGTCTGTTTCTCCAGCAATTTCGAGGGCGTTATAGCCGTCGCTGGCGGTTAGGACTTCAAATCCCTCATCTTCGAGTAATTCTTCAAGGATAATGCGGTAATTAGGCTCATCGTCGACAACAAGAATGGTTTCCATGGCTGATATCTATAGGGTATTCTTTTTATGGGATTGCAAGTACCAGTAGAGATCATCAAAAACAGATGCAGGGATGCGATGTTTTTTTTGAAATCCGCCAAGGCTTGTATTGGGGCGTATGTCGCCATGGTAATCGCTTCCGCCTGTAACAACGAGATTTTTTTCACTGCACAGGTTGAGGAGTCGGTTACGTATGGTGTTGCTGTGGGTTGGGTAGTATGCTTCTATGCCATCAAGACCCATGGCGATGAAGGTGATGATGAGCTGCATGGTTGTGTCCTGGTTGCAGGGGAGCATGCCGGGGTGGGCGATAACGGCGAGCCCTCCGGCCTCATGGATGATCTTGATAGCATCTTCCACCGGGAGCTTCTCACGATCCGCATAGGCTGGGCGGTCTTTTCGCAGGTACAGGTTAAAGGCTTCAGCATTATTTTCCACAAGTCCCTGCTCTATGAGAAAGGTAGCAAAATGGGGACGACCAACCTGCCCATCACCGGAAATGGTCTTGATCTGGTTCCAGGAGATGTCGATTTCCATTTTTTGGATGTTGGCCAAGATCTTGAGGTTACGGATCTCACGGGTGTGCTGGATTTTTGCAAGATTCTTTTGCAGGGTGGCGTGTTTGTGGTCGATGCCGTAGCCCAGAATATGCACCGGGATATCACCATGGTTGGCGCTGAGTTCTACTCCTGTGATGATTTTAACATCATGGCGTTGCCCTGCCGCAAGGAGAGGTTCAAGACCTTCAATGGTGTCGTGGTCTGTCAGGGCAATCCCTGCAAGATTTTTGTCTCTGGCGAGCGTCACAAGTTGCTGGGGGGTCTGGGTGCCGTCTGAATAGGTTGAGTGGCAATGGAGGTCGGTGAAATCTTTTGTTGGGGTAATCATGAACAACCCGCGGAAAGTATTGAAAGAAGTTTTTAATTCTACCTTGCTGGTTCATTCATTTCAAGGGTAACATTTATGAGCGCGATATATCCTTCAAAAGGTGCGGTTTGGATTGTGTTTGCCATTCGCGGCATGCTATAGTACAGCTTACTAAATTCCCTTGGATTGTCCAAGGAGGCGGGGCACATAAATTGTTTTAGTATGGAGGAGTTGAATGGCTCAGATAGATGCCTTTTTTAAATTGATGAATGAGCAGGGTGCCTCGGATTTACACATGGTGGCAGGCCAGCAACCTATTTTACGCATTCGTGGTGATATTGAACGGGTGAAGTACAAGGCCCTTGATAATGATGCCCTGAAGGCGATGCTGTATGAGATCATAACGGAAGAAAAGGCCAAGAAGTTTGAGGAAGTGGGTGACGTTGATTTCGGTTACGAGATCCCGGGTCTTGCCCGTTATCGTGGGAACCTCTTTCAGCAAAAATATGGGGTAGGCGCTGTTTTTCGTGAAATTCCCAGTGATATCATGACGGTGCAGCAGCTTAACCTGCCCGGCGTTGTTGGCAAGCTGTCGCAGTTGCCAAAAGGGTTGGTGTTGGTCACCGGCCCTACCGGTTCTGGTAAATCAACAACCCTTGCTGCGGTGATTGATGAGTGTAACCGTACCCGAAGTGATCATATTCTCACCATTGAAGATCCTATAGAATTTGTGCATCGGAGCCAGAAGGCGTTGGTGAATCACCGTGAAGTTGGCACTCATACCAACAGTTTCTCGGCGGCCCTGCGCGGTGCCCTGCGTGAAGATCCAGATATCATTCTGGTTGGTGAGCTTCGTGATCTTGAGACGATTTCCCTGGCCATGGAAGCTGCCATGACAGGTCACCTGGTTTTTGCCACATTACACACCTTGAATGCTGCCAAAACAGTGGACAGGATGGTTGAAATTTTCCCGGCGGACCAGCAGTCGCAGGTCCGTTCCACCTTGGCTGATGCCTTGAAGGCGGTTATCTCGCAAACGTTGTTTAAGCGGGTTGATGTGAAAGGGCGGTGTGCCGCCCTGGAGATCCTGGTGTGTACCCCTGCGGTTCGCAACCTGATCCGCGAAGGGAAGACATATCAGATACCATCCGCGATGCAGACGGGTAAGAAATTCGGAATGCAGACCCTGGATGACGCCATTATGGATTATCTGCAGCGTGGCTGGATTGCACCTGAAGAGGCGTATATGCACTGTATTGAAAAGGCAAAATTCGTGCAGTTCCTGAAGAAACCGCCCACGGATTTTACCGACGTCTAGTCTTCCTGCTGTTGTTTGTTTTAAAAGGGCCGCTTCCTGCAAATGGGAAGCGGCCCTTTTTTTATGGTCTGTGTTGGATACCGGTTGAAACCGTGAGATCAGGCCCTTGGAGGGTGAAGATTAGAGCGCCACTGTCGGCTGTCTTGAGTGGCATGGCGTTCACCTTGGTGTAGCGCTCGACAATGGTTGGTGCCGGGAACCTTGTTCTGCCATGGTCGCTTGCTGAAAAGACGACA